>CAJJAQ010000193.1 GCA_905182095.1 uncultured Pseudomonadales bacterium
CAGCGTGGACACAATAATTGGCGTCACAATCAGCGCAAAAACAGTACCCAACGGAATACCACTGGCGTTGAGAGCGACGGCTTTAGCTTTTTCATCATCAGGAAACCAGCGCGTAATTAGGCTGTAAACCGAGGGGAAAGTCACCGCCTCACCAAGCCCCATACCAATGCGCGCCAAGTACAAAACAAACAGCCCACCCAATGCAGCCCAGGGCGTAATAATGGTAAATAGCGACCAGATAAGCACGCCCATACCGAGGATTAATTTGCCACCAAACTTATCCGCAAGGCGACCGCCACCAATTTGCATAAATAGGTAGCCGATATAGAAAGAAGACAGAACGTAACCTTGCGTTTCTATGTCCCAACCAAACTCTTCCGCCATAGGAATAATTGCTACGGAAATATTGACCCTGTCTATATAGCAAACAAAAGTAGCGAAAAAACACATGGTGATAACGGAATAACGGCTTTTCCAAAAGCCTTCTTTAGGTGGCGCAACTTCTGACACAAATCCCCCCCCAGGGTACAAACCAAACTTCAGAGCAGAGGGCCTTAAGTACCTGTACTGCTCCTAGTCTATTTCAGACTAGTCTTGACCAAATATTTAGCGACTATGCGCTGATTTAGTGCAGCACATTTACCATTAAGTTAACCCATCGCGATATAAAACGCATCGTTTAACGGACTGAATAATCGCCTACTGCAAGCAGGGTTTTACCGAAGTTATCGCCAGTTAACATGTCATAAAAAGCTTGTGGAGCGCACTCCAGCCCCAAGCGCAGATCTTCTTTATACTTGACTTGACCACTACGAATATAACCAGCCATTTCCTGCAAAAAAATGTCTTGGTATTGATCAACGAAGTTGCCCACAAACAAATCGTGGACGGTTACCTGCTGACGCTGAAAAACCGCTTGGCCAGTAGATTGCCAAACTGCTCGAGGATCTTGACCATCTGTATTGCCATACTGGGAGATCACACCACATAGAGTGATTCGGGCATTTTTATTAAGTAACGGCAGTACCGCGTCAAACACCGGACCTCCGACATTCTCGAAATACACATCACAGCCATCAGGGCAGGCTGCGCTGAGTTTTTCTGGCAGCTGTGGATCTAAGTGGGAGACCACACAATCAACGCCTAAAGATTCTAAGTAGTCGACCTTATGCTGGGCACCAGCAATACCTACCACACGGCAACCCGCCAACCGAGCCAATTGCACAGCTACCTGGCCAACGCCACCCGAGGCAGCGGAGACCACTACTGTTTCACCAGGTTTAGGTTGGCATTGCACAATTAGACCAGAGTAGGCTGTGAGTCCTAGCATGCCCAGCACACCTATGGCCGTAGATACAGGTGCAAGAGCCGGGTCTAGCTTACGTGGGTGCATATAACCAAAAATGCCAACACCCTCGCCACTCAGTCCATATTGTTGCCAGCCATTGGTATTAAAGACAATGTCCCCTTCAGAAAAATCTGGGATACGACTTTTAACAACACGAGACACGGTCCTGCCATGACACACCTCTCCAGGCAGCTCAACCCCTGAGCGCCTCCGCCCCCACTGATACGGATCTAATGACAAATAGAGGGTTTCCGTAAGCATTTGCTTTTGCCCAGGTTCTGGGAGTTCTTCCGTTGTCCATCGAAAATCCTCAGCAACAGGCAGTCCACCCTTGGGAGTGGCCGCTAGGCGCCACTGGGCATTAATTTCATTTGTCATTGTTATTCCTCTGGTTGAACCGTACTGCTTATCAACAATAAAGTGCTGTGACAGCGAATTAGCCTAAGCAAAAGTGCTGAATAAGACCACCTATATGCAAGTGCGAATAGATAAATCTACAATGCACTAGCTTTTATTTTTGGTAAAACCTTTGTATAACATGTGCAGTGAAAGGGGAAAAACAGGGGATACCGACATGCAAGCAGCAAATATGGCCGAGTTACTCGGTGATTTAGATTTTGATCCGATAGCACTGAAAGAAAAATATCTCAGCGAGCGAGACAAGCGCATTCGCGATGATGGCAATCAACAATACGTTGAGATCACAGCGGATTTTTCTCGTTACATCAATGACCCCTATGTAGATCCGGGCTTTACCCGAGAACCTTTATTCGACGAAGTAGAAGTTGCAATAATCGGCGGCGGTTTCGGCGGCCTATTAATGGCAGCAAGAATGAAAGAAGCCGGCTTTGATGATGTGCGCATGATCGAAAAAGCAGGTGACTTCGGCGGCACCTGGTACTGGAATAGATACCCTGGCGCCATGTGTGATGTTGAGTCCTACTGTTACCTTCCTCTGCTAGAGGAACTCAACTACATGCCCAAAAACAAATATTCCTTTGCGCCAGAAATTCTAGAGCACAGCAAAAATATTGCGCGTCACTACGGGCTTTATGAAAACGCCTGCCTGCAAACAAGTATCACTAACATGATCTGGGAGGAGTCTAGTCAAAAATGGATTATTGAAACAGACCGTGGCGACAAAATGCGCGCACGCTATGTAGCCATGGCCAACGGCCCACTTAGCCGCCCCAAGCTTCCGGGTATAAAGGGCATCAACGATTATAAGGGCCACACTTTTCATACTAGCCGCTGGGACTACCACTACACTGGCGGCAACTCTTACGGCAATTTAAGTAACCTAAAAGATAAGCGAGTAGGCATTATTGGCACTGGTGCGACCGGCGTGCAGTGTATTCCTCACTTGGGCGAATGGGCAAAAGAGTTGTATGTTTTTCAACGCACGCCCTCTTCCATTGACGTGCGTAACAATGGCGACACCGATCCCAACTGGGCAGCCACGCTGCAACCTGGTTGGCAAAAAGAACGTATGGATAACTTCAACACGTTAGTCAGTGGCGGCGACCAAGAGGTAGATTTGGTTGCAGACGGATGGACCGACATCATGCGCAACCTAACTGGCATTGCAGCGAAAATTGCCAGCCGCAAACTGGGGCGAAAATTGACCAAGGGCGAACGCGCCGAGTTAATGGAGTTATCGGATTATAAAAAAATGAATTTCGTACGCCAGCGAGCTGAAGAAATTGTTAACGACTCAAGCATCGCGGAAAAACTCAAACCTTGGTATCGACAATTCTGTAAGCGTCCGTGTTTTCACGATGAATACCTAGACACTTATAATCGCGACAATGTCACATTAGTGGACACCGAGGGCAAAGGTGTTGATGAAATAACCAGCAAAGGACTTATCGCTAACGGCAAAGAGTACGAGCTTGACTGCCTAATTTTCGCTACAGGCTTTGAAGTAGGTACTTCTTATACCCGACGAGCGGGGTACGACATTGTGGGTCGAGGCGGCCAAAGTTTAAGCGAGCATTGGTCAGACGGCTTGCGCACATTCCAAGGCCTAACCAGCCACGGTTTTCCAAACTGTTTTTTTCTAGGGTTCACCCAGACGGCTATTACCGTAAATGTGCCTCACGCACTGAATGAACAGGCCAAACATTTAGCCTACGTCATTGGTCAAGCTCAAAAACAAGGCCAACCTACTATTGAACCCTCAGCCATAGCGGAAGATGAATACGTTGCAGAAATTCGCAAAACCGCCAGTACAGGCTCTAGGTTCTATGCCGAATGCACGCCTGGGTATTACAACAGCGAAGGTCAGCGCGGCAACACCGCAGGGTTTTTCTCAAATATGCATGGCGCAGGACCAGTAAAGTTTTTCAAAATTTTGGAAGACTGGCGCGCCCAAGGTGATATGCAAGGGTTGGAACTCAGTTAACTCAGACACCTCTGAGTTGCATTTGCTCCCCGTAGATAGCTAGTTTGACGGCTTCCGCTGGCAACCTGTGCTACGAGCAAAATCTCTACATAGACAGGACCAAATTAGAGTAAGTTTAAATGCCTAATTAGAGACTAAATAAACACCGGGCAACTGAAAAAATGGCATACCGCTGACCCAGCAGCTGGCTAGCAACTAATTAGCAACTAATTAGCAGCTGAGCTGGCGACTAGATAACCACCCAGGTAACGACTAGCTTGTTAGCCTCGATACTTAATGTCATTTTCTTCTCAGCAGCTGCACCTAGATCAGTCAAGCTTTGATATACCAACGGTTTAGCTAAAGTGTACTGACCAGTAGTCGCTGGAGGATATTGGTTAGACAGCAAATGCACCTCGACCAAATACTCTCCAGCGACAGGTCCATGACTAACTGGTATTACAAAAGCGCCGCCCCCTACACTAG
>CAJJAQ010000194.1 GCA_905182095.1 uncultured Pseudomonadales bacterium
GATGTCGCCCGGTCGACAACAGACGAAGACTTTATCGGCTTTGAAGTAACCATAGAAACGGGCTTTGATGACGCCTCTCCGGGGCGCGGTAGAGTCAATTATCGTGGTGCCAGTTGGGATGCAAGCAGTGCCCAAAGTCAATTTCCCACAGGTGCTTTAACTACAATTATAGATCGCAGCGGTAACAAATTAGTTATCGGCGACAAGGAGAATTAAATGGATTTAAGTGTATTTTTTGGTGGTGCCGTTGCATTACTTGCGATTGTCATATTGCTTAAAACGGCGCGTGTTGTTCCCCAACGAGAACAGTTTGTTATTGAACGCCTAGGTAAGTATTCGAAAACGTTAGATGCAGGTTTTCATGTGTTGGTACCCTTTGTTGATGTTGTGGCCTACAAGCACACGCTGAAGGAGCAAACCTTAGATGTGCCGTCCCAGAGTTGTATTACCGCAGATAATATTTCGGTAGAAATCGATGGCGTTATCTATATGCAGGTAAACGACTCTCGGGCTGCCAGTTACGGTATTGAAAATTATGTTTTCGCAACCTCACAACTTGCGCAAACTACTCTGCGTTCAGAGATTGGTAAGATTGAGCTAGACCGTACGTTTGAAGAGCGCGTAACCATAAACTCTCAGGTAGTTGCCGCCGTTGATCGTGCAGCGGAACCTTGGGGTGTAAAGATCTTGCGCTATGAGATTAAAGACATTGTGCCACCAGCATCGGTGAAAGATGCACTGGAAAAGCAGATGCGCGCAGAGCGAGAACGCCGCGCAGTAGTTGCTACTTCCGAGGGCGAACGCCAGGCTCGAATCAATGTTTCTGAGGGTGATCGTCAAGAAGCCATCAACCTTTCCGAAGCAGAAAAATTGCGTCAAATAAATGAGGCTGAAGGTCGCGCTGAAGAAATTAAGTTGATTGCAGATGCAACAGCGCATGGTTTACGCCAAGTGGCCGATGCGCTCTCACAGCCCGGTGGCCGAGAAGCGGTAAACCTGCGTGTAGCAGAGCAGTGGGTGAAAGAGTTTGGTAAGTTGGCGAAAACCAACAACACCATGATTGTGCCTGCTCAGTTAGGCGATGTAGCCACATTGGTCTCAACAGTAATGGGTACAATGGGTAACATCTCTGGAGACAGATCCAAAGACAATTCAGCGGATCAAAACTACAGCTAGTGATGTTTTCGGCGTAATGGTTAACGCCATCGCTGAACATTGATTTGCAGTAGACTTGAGTTCGAGCAGTAGCGGTGGTTCATTGCTGCTGCTTGAACGTGCGGGTAGAGGCCTTGTTAGCAAATTAAGGCAAAACGGGGCCGTTGCCGAGGACTAGTGCTGCATTCCTTTTGCACTTTTGGTCGCAGAGTAGCGATTCAGCATCACCAGGTAATGCTTTTCTTTCAGACTTTGACCTACCGACCTTGACCTGCCGACTTTGACCTGTGTTTGTTGTCTTTGCTAATTTTTAACCCTTTTGAAAAAACCCATAGTTTCCTCAATAGTCTCCCTAATAGTTTCCCTAGGTGGTTGCTCGCCAAGGAAATTTCACCAAATGGCACTTCCTTTTAAATATTCCTAGCCGCATCGGTTTGTTCCTAGGTTCAGGTCCTTAAAGAAGAACCAAAAGCACGCAAAAATGTAACTTTGAAAAGCTGCCATGCACTGAACGGGTACTGCCCCATTTATGCGGTAGCTGAAAACCCAAGGCCAACAGTCATCTCTTTGGGCGCTGAGTAAAGCCGGTTAAAAACAAAGGATAGCTTATAACCGCTGTAGGTCGGATAAAGTGCTTTGAGCCTAACTATCTCTTTAATCACCCATTGGGGTTTGGGGGGGTATTTGTCGCCGTATCTCTTTTGTGCTAATTCGGCTGGTGAACGCTTGCGGATACCGACAAGGGGTTTGCGGAAAGAGGTTAACCAACAGTATGTGATTGTGGCGATAATAATTACGCAAATTAGGCGATTCAAAGATGTGAGCATTTTCGATTTATGTTTTGCTGGACCCTTGTGCATACTAGGGTTAGGCAGATTGTTATCGGTTTTTCGATGGGGTGTATTATTTTTCTGTCAGCGGGCAACGGGCAGGGTGTTTAGATGCGTGCCAAAAAGGGCGTGGAAAGTTCTGCACGAGGTGGCGGGTGCTTAGTAGGTGGGATGCCGTCTTTTGTTATGTGGCTATTAAGGTGTCACCGATTGGCTTTATTGTGAGTGCTTGACTGATGTCGCAGCACACTTTTATCGCGCAGGGCGTTATGTTTGGTTTTGCGGCCAGTTACGCGCTCGCGCCAGCGCTTAAACGAGCGCGGAGTGATATTGCCGCGCATGACCTTTATGACTCTGTCTTCAGACACTTGAAACTGTGTCTCAATGGCTTCAAATGGGGTGCGGTCTTCCCAGGCCATTTCTATAATGCGGCTGATCTCGCCTTCGGATAAATCGGTTTCTTTTTTTGAGGGTTTAAGCATTTTAAGTCTTGTGCGCTGGGTCGGTGTCTAATAAATGGTTCAGTAAGCAGCTTGGCAAATGGTCGGCTTTTTCGTCACCTAGGTTTGTGCGCACCGTTAAGGTTAGTGTATGCAATTGCTGGCTATGGGGCCGCATTAACTGAGACCTAACTTATGGACATACCTTATACCGCCAACACTGCCACTGGCGACCAATTCGACATTCTTTTTCCACTGCATGAACAAACGGAAGACCCTGTAAAAGTGCATCAAATGCTAACCGCCATGCTGCGGACCGTAGACGAGCAGATTAAGGTGCTGGGTGCCACGAGTAATGGTGATGTTTTGCAGGCAGCCGCTATGGCGTTGGCTGTTAGGGCAAGAATTATCAATGCGCCTGCACAGACTTTAGAAACTATTGTTAATGATCTTGTGAAAAGTAACTTGCAAGCGTGTATGAATGCCGAGCGCAAGAGTCCTCCTGCCGGCCACGGCTAACTTTGCTTAAGGCGCTGTGCTCTAGGCGCTTTGCACTAGACAGCGTGATTAAAGTGCAGGGCACTGATGGCCAGTAAGCCTAGGCTGAGGCACACGGTTAAATTTATTCTTAGCGGTATATACCAAGCGGGCCTTTGGCTTTTTTCTGGATCGGTGAGTTCGAACAGTAGTAGTGCATTGAGTCCAGCAACGATAAACCAGCTGGCGTGGGTGGGTGCTAGTTGTAGCGCGAGTACGGTCCATAAAGAGGGCACAATGCTCACCAACAACCTTTTGCTGATTGTTATGTCAGCCTGTGGGTTTAGGGTTAACCCCCATTGAATGCCGCCTAGAAATGAAAATATTGTTCCGGCATAGAGGTTGGCTAACAGGCTCAGCTTGGTTAGGTGTTGGGGCCACATTACGGCGCCTATAAAGATGGCAGCAATGGGTAGTAGGCCACTGAAGCCGAGCAGTTGGGCGGTGATGGTGGACCTTTTTTGGGCGGCAGCGACCTGTTCTGGTTTTAAGTTGCGCGAATGTGTTTCATCGGGTGACGTCATGGGCTCTCATTTTTCCTTAGACGGCTGCTGGTCGGCCAATTTGTTTGATTAAGCGAATGGCGATTGCCGCAAACAGTAGGTGCACCAGCCAGAGACCTAGTGCGCTAGGAATTTGTCCCTCCATTATCGCCCATCGGTTTGCAATCATGGCGATGTAATACCCCACTATCCAAAGTAACCCGGGTGCTATTTGGGCGTAGGGGCCTTGCCTTGGTTTCACTGGCGCCACGCCAATGGCCAGGCCGCTGACGATGAGGAAAAATAATGGCATGGCAATACGCCAATGTAGCTCTGCTTGGTGTTCTGCATTATCCAATAACGCAAGGGTTGGTGTGGCTTCAACATCCGTGACTTGTGCAGTAACCGCGTCTACATCTAGTGCGATATGAAATTCTTCGAAGGCCATAACTTCGAAATTTTGTTCTCCGGCTTGGCCTACGTAACGCCTGCCGTTGTATAGCGACAAAAGTTGCTGACCTTGTGCATTGGGTGGGTCTTTGCGTCCGCGTTCTGCCCATACGGTAACTTCTTCGCCAGTGGCTAGCGTGCGTTGCACAAATACATTGAGAATGGTTTGGTCGTCGTCGGCCAAGCCTTCGCTGTAAATCACCCAGTCGTTTTTGTTGTCGCTGCGGAAGCTGCCGGGTTGCAATGCGGCGAAGCCTGTTTGCGCACGTAACTTGTCCATACTTTGTTCTAAGGCAAATTGTGCACTGGGCGCAATCCAAAGTGACAGCAGTGCCACGCCAAAGGTTATCGCCAGCACTGGTCTGGACAACCATTTTAGTAGCTTGCCTGTAGACATGCCGCCGCTTTGTAAAATCACCATTTCTTGGGTTGAGTAGAGACGGCCAAACGACAGCAAAACGGCTATGTAAAAAGCAAAAGGGATGACCAGTTGTAGAATGCCGGGCATACGCAACATCACTACATAAAGCACCATGTGCCCTGGCAATTGTCCGATGGCCGCTTTTTCTAGGAAGTGTATTAGTTTGTCGCCCATAGCAATGCTGAAAATCAATGCCAGGCTGATGGCAAAGACTGTCAAAAGTTGCTTAGTAATGTAGCGAGCGGCTGTGTTCAAAGGGCTTATTCTTTGGGCTAAAGATTAAGTGTGCACGCAAGTGCTGGCGGCGTCACCTGCAATCATCAGTGTATTTGGTTATTCCTCTGTCTTGGGGTGATTGCTCGATTCAGCAAATTCCACTTCTATTGAGTGCGTACATTATTGATGATCAAATTTGGGAATCAGTTAAGCCTAGTGCACAATATGAGCGCTTTTAAGAGCGCTTTTTTATTTTTTGGAGTTCAGGTCAGATGAAAGACGAAACTATTGCGGTTCATGCGGGATACACCACAGACCCAACCACTCATGCGGCCACCACGCCGATTTATCAAACCGTGGCTTATGAATTCGATAATGCCCAGCATGGCGCGGACTTGTTCGATTTGGCTGTGCCTGGAAACATTTACAGCCGCATTATGAACCCTACCTGCGATGTTTTAGAGCAGCGGGTTGCGGCCCTTGAGGGCGGCGTTGGCGCGCTGGCGGTATCTGCGGGTAGCGCGGCGATCAACTACGCCATTCTTAACTTGGCTGAAATGGGCGACAACATTGTTACTGTGCCTCAGCTCTATGGTGGTACTTATACGTTGTTCGCGCACATGTTGCCGCGACAGGGTATTGAAGTGCGCTTTGCCGAAGATGACTCCGTTGCAGCGATAGAAGCGTTGATTGACCACAATACCAAAGCCATTTTTATGGAAACCATTGGTAATCCTGCGGGCAACATTGTGGATATTGAAGCGGTTGCTGCTATGGCGCGTCGTCATGGTGTGGCCACCATTGCAGATAACACCGTGGCTTCACCTTCGTTGCTTAAGCCCATTGATTACGGCATAGACATTGTAGTGCACTCGTTGACCAAATATATGGGCGGCCACGGCACCACACTTGGCGGCATTATTGTAGATTCTGGCAACTTCCCGTGGAGCGAGCACGCAGAGCGTTATCCTCGCTTTAATACCCCAGAGGAGAGTTATCACGGTGTGGTTTATACCGAAGCCTTTGGTGGTGCAGCTTATATTGGCCGCGCGCGTACTGTGCCACTGCGTAATACCGGTGCCGCTTTGTCAGCCATGAGTGCATTTCAGCTGCTGCAAGGTATAGAAACCTTGCCGCTGCGAATGGAGCGCCACTCGGCCAATACTTTGGCCGTTGCCAAGCACTTGGAAGCCCACCCAAATGTTGAATGGGTACGCTACGCCGGTTTGGAGAGTCATCCTCACCACGCGTTGGCGCAAAAATACATGGGCGGCAGCGCTTCGGGTATTTTGACCTTTGGTGTTAAGGGCGGCTACGAAGCCGGGGTTAAGTTCTATGACGCACTGAAGTTGTTTAAGCGCCTGGTTAACATTGGTGATGCCAAATCTTTGGCCTGTCACCCTGCCTCTACTACCCATCGCCAGCTTACTGAAACAGAGCAAAAGGCTGTGGGTGTGTCGCCAGAAGCCATTCGCCTTTCTGTAGGTATTGAGCACATTGACGACATTTTGGCCGATTTGGATCAATCTTTAACTTAAGTCTGATTTATGTTGGAAATAAGTCGGGAATAGGTCGGGAATAGGTCGGGAGTAAGCCTAGAATAGGTCGGGAGTAAGCCTAGAATAGGTCGG
>CAJJAQ010000195.1 GCA_905182095.1 uncultured Pseudomonadales bacterium
CAGCAACTTGCAGCCCAATTTCTTTGTTCAAGACCCGACGCTAGAGCTCGGCTATCTTAACCCGATTCAAGCAAGGAACAGCAGAACAAACCCGTATGCTGCCGACAGCAAAGTAACAGCATCTCAAATGAACGCGGCGAACTTTCCTCTAACAACCAATCCAGCAGAGTTCGACGACGAGTTCAATCCCGCTGAGTATTCAAAGTGGCAAGTAGTCCAACTGAGCCCTGCAACCGGCGCCACATGTGGAGATGGCAGCCCTTACAAATTCTTCGTTAATCGAAGACCAAAAACTACGAACATGCTTTTGTATTTTGAACCGGGCGGCGCTTGTGCAGACTATGAATCATGCTCTGGTACAACAGGTATTCGCGGTGCTAGAAATCCAAACGGAATTCCCGACAACTATTTAGAATCTCTAGGAACAAATTCCGTGAGCCCTCTCATTTCTAGGGGCCTAGCCATTTTTGCGCCCAATGACTACGTAGAGACTGTAGACTGGAGCACCGTTTATATTCCTTATTGTACAGGGGATATATACAGTGGCGACAAGGTCGCCGCATACGAAAACCCTAAAGACCCTAACGAAAATATCATGTGGTCTCATAACGGCATTAAAAATGTACGCGCAGTGCTAGCATGGCTAAAGGAGAATCTCCCCAAACCACCGCAAATGCTCGCAACAGGCTGTAGTGCTGGTGGCGTGGGAAGCTTGACCAATTACGCGCACATTCGAAACGACCTAAATCCAATCAAATCATTTTTGCTCAATGATTCCGGTCCAGTATTTAGCGCGCCAGAAAGCTCTAACCGAGCTGACCACCCCTCTCTTCCGTTGCATCACCAAATCCGCGAATCTTGGGGACTAGACGATGGAATGATACCCTATCTGTCACGACTGCTACCTGATTTTGATCCCAATAATATGGGTACCATGTACGCAGCTATGGCGCATCAGTTCCCGGACGACCGAATGGGCTTCACGCAATTTTGGGGAGACAAAATTTTCTCCAGTTATTCTTACGAGCGATCACACCCGGAAATGGCCCTAGGCAACACGCTTGCATCCAGGTACCCGCTTCTGCGCTCACGGTGGTATCAGGACACAGCCAACCTTATATCAGAGTTAGATGGTCACGAAAATTTCGGTTACTACATCCCGCGCCAAAGAAATTTCAACGAAAGTCATTGCACGACAATCGTTAGCTTTCACAATACGGAAATTGATGAACGGGGCCTGACGGTGAAAGATTTCATTGTCGACCTGCTCGATGGAACTGGGTCAATTCTCGAGGCTTCAGAAACGGATACTTATGACCCAAGTTATTTTAGCCTTGCATTATGGATCGCGGGAATGGGCCTTCCCGGACCTTCCACAGTACAAGCACTAGACGAACCTGTGGTAATCGAGTTTTCTAATAGTTTTACAGGCCAGGGATTTGGCAGCATTGAACCGGGAAGTAACGCTGTTACCTTAGGAGCAAACCATAATAATAAGTGGATAGTAAGCCCTAACGAACAGACTAAATTCCTTAGATTCGTAAACCTCAATACCGGAAAGACACTTAATAATGAGGCATTTCATAACCCGGTCGCTGCAGATAATCTAATCCCTAATGTGTATTGGTCGTCACAATGGGCCCTTGAGTTTACCACCACGGCGACAAATGAATTCGTATTGGGTGCTCGACACGGCAAATACGTATATTTAAACAATGACGCCAACAACCAGTTACGGACACAACATTCTTCTAATATTTTTCGAGACACACCAGCAAACAAAAGATCTAAATGGAAATATTCTGCCAAATTTTTAAGTGATCTAGACCCGCAGCAAATACAAAGAACCCGAGATATAGTTTTTCTAAAGAACCGACAATCGGGCTCTGTTCTCTACGATCCAGGCCTAAATGTTGCTGATATCGCGAAATACTCTCGCGCAACAAACATATCCAACACGAAATGGGTGGTGCAGAATATTGCCGCCTCGGAAAAACACGTAAGACTGGTAAATGCCGATACAAATAGATCTTTAAACTTAGAAAAGGCAAACGGCGAGTTACAGCTTGGAGACTTGCCAGTTGGATACTGGAGTGCAAACTGGAGGGTAGACGTCACATCACCGGGGCATGCTAGTTTCGAAAATCGTTGGCGGTCGCGCAAACACCGTTTTTACGTTCCTGGAGGCAAGACTTCCGGCATTGTAAAAGAGGCTAGGCTAAATCAATTCGATCCACGAGCTGAATGGACTTTTCAACCAGCCTACGAAGTGTTGACGGAATATGAACTAATTCCAACACAGAGTCAGTAATATACCGATAGGATCTAGGTGGTCAAAAACCTAGATCCTACCCCCGATCAGAAAATTTAGACTTTGTGTTGAATGCAACATTACAAGGATCCAAAGGGCAACTTTCGCCCCTTGAACTACCTGATAAAAAACTCCGGCCAGTTGTCAAAGCAGAAGCAACTTTAATGTAAGACGTATTTATTAGGTGTATATCGGCATTTTGCGTCCAACGATAACCACCAAAAAAACCGCTCCTGCGAAAGCCGCGTTGAGTAGAGTGAACGGCTCACCCAACAGAACATACGCCCCTATAAGCGTTGCGAATGGTTGCAAGAGCTGCACCTGCCCAACTCTGATCACACCGCCCACTGCCAGACCTCGGTACCAAAAAAAGAAGCCTATATACATGGAGAACAATGCCACATATAAGAATGAACCTAAGGCTTCGTTGGAGACCACGTCCAAAGGCGTGTCAAAAAACAGATAAGTCGCAACGAGGTTTATTGGCAAAGTCAGAGCCAAAGCCCAACTGATTACATTTATCGCGCCCAACTCTGCGGATAACTTACCGCCTTCCGCATAACCCATGGCGGCAAAAATAATAGCCACTACTAACCAAAAATCGCCAAACATGAGACCGGTTAAGCCGTCTAAGTAGGCGTAACCCAAAACCAAAAGCGAGCCACATATTGCCGCTAGCCAATAGCTAATAGAGGGCCGCTCATTAAAACGCAGGGCGCCAAAAATCGCAGTGACTAAGGGCAATATACCCAATACGATGCCGCCATGAGCTGATGGCAGTGTCGTCATAGCAATAGATGTAAAAATGGGGAACCCATAAACAATACCAATGGCAATGATTAAGAGTTTGTAGAGCTGACTTTTTGTCGGTCGCGGTGCCTTAGAAAAATATAACCAACCCACTGCGCACACGCCGGCAAGCAGCGCCCGACCAAATGCCACAAATAGCGGACTCAGCTCTAACACCGCAATACGAGTAAAAGGCAGCGTTAAACTAAATATCAGCACCCCCACAGCACCAATCAGCATGCCTTTCGTTTCGTTACCCATAACTAATATTTCCTAATGGGAAGCCGACACGCGAAACACTCAATATGTGCCCTTGTGCGCCATCACCCGATTACTGTCGCCCTTTCTATAGGGTGTTAGCATATTCTGCTGAAGAAACCTTCATTACCCGAGACTGCATTAACATTGACACAACTCGCTGGTTATCGCTGTTAAACGCCTCGGTCTCATACCAAACATACTCGGTTTGCGGACTCTGGCCGACACACAAAACTCTGCTCTCAAGCCGATACGCTTGATTCAGCAAAAACGGCCCATGATCAAAACCAATTTCTATAGCCCCAAACAAGCCCACCGAATCTCCAACATAAGGCTGCAACCCCTGCATGGGGTAGGCCCATAAATATTCTATAACTGTACATGGAGCAGATACTGACTCACCCCATGGCGATGCCTGGCGATACCAATCTAGTGGGTCGCTGATCAGGTGAGTATCAAACCGATGAAACTGTTTTGTTGGATTAGTCGATACATGATAAGTGCCAAGAGACATACCTGGTTGTAGGCGATTAAGAATACGTAACTCACTTGGTTGACACGGACGATTGTCCTTACTGCGCAACTCAGATGTTGAATGATCGCCCACCGTGGCTGTACCGGTAGCCACTAGTAAACCATCTTCCCGCTCCATCCATACCCGCACAGAATCTTCACTGGGCTGGCGTTGCTCTGCAAAAACCTGCACCTTCTCCAAATCTATTGTGGCATTTTTAAAACTCAACGAAAGATTGCCCCGCTCAAACCACTCATTACCAAAGATTTTAAGTAACACTGGAGGAAACTGGTTCATATGCACGTCGCCGGCAACAGTGCCGCCTCGGAACCCTAGTTCGGCCGCAGTCTCATCGTCATGAATACTGCCCGCGCCACCATCTGCAGACCAATTTCTGGCAGCCCATAGTGGCCCGGTAATTACTTCTGTCACTTATATCTCCCCAACCCTAATTAATCCTTCAGCAAATCAGTCTGGCAGACCTAAAACACGTTTGGCAATGATGTTGAGCTGAATTTCATTGGAACCTCCAGCTATCGAAATAGACTTGGCTTCTAGCCACAACCGACACATTGCAATCTCTTCGTCGTCAAATGATGTGCCCTCCCAACCCAAGCCTTGCGTGCCACGAATGCGCAACTGCAGTTCCAACTGCTCTTTTACGTAGTTGGCTTCTACATATTTAAAGATTGAGGTAGCTGCACCAGGCACGCTAGAGGCAGTTTCTTCCATAGAGCGTTGTTGGGTGAGGAAAAAGGATTTCTTTAGAATCTCGTTCTCGATCAGATCTCTGCGCAAGCCTGGTTCAATGGTGGTCTGACCGGCGGCATATTTGCGCGCAAGGTTATTCAACGTCAGCGTCGGCTTAATGCGCTCCATCGGCCCAATTTTGTCGGCGCTGGCCAAAGCTGCCAGCCCGGAGCGCTCGTGCTGTAATAGTCTTTTGCCTACCGTCCAACCTTGGTTGAGCTTGCCCACTAAGTTGCCTTTCGGCACGCGTACATCGTCAAGAAACGTCTGACAGAATGGCGATTTACCGTTGAGCAATTCAATGGGTTTGATGGTCACACCGGGACTGTCCATGGAAAACAGTACGAAGCTAATACCCTCATGCTTGGGCACTTCTTTATTGGTTCGCACAAGGCAAAACATCCAATTGGCATAATGAGCACCGGAGGTCCAAATTTTTGCGCCGTTCACTGAAAAATAGTCGCCCTTGTCTTCGGCAAAAGTTTGCAGGCTTGCCAAGTCAGATCCGGCACCAGGTTCGCTATAACCTTGGCACCAAGCGAGTTCACCACGAGCAATTGCCGGCAGGTGCTGGCGCTTTTGTTCCTCACTACCATATTCGAGCAGAGTTGGGCCGA
>CAJJAQ010000196.1 GCA_905182095.1 uncultured Pseudomonadales bacterium
CCGGTGCAGCGGCCAGAAATGTATGGCGAAAACCTTTATCTGAGTGAGGCTCAGGCGCAAAAAATGGCCGATGGTTTTCAGCAATACAGTCAACAAGCCAGCAAGGGCAGTGACCCAAATCGCAAAGCACCACCAGAGGGTGGCAAAGTAGGGGGTTACAACGCTTTTTGGATCGACCGTGGTGAGGGCGCAATTGCCCTAGACGGTCGTTTTCGAACATCGCTCATTACTAACCCCAGTAATGGGCGCATTCCACCTATGAATAAAACTGGCGCAGCCAGAATGGCGAAAATTCTCGCGGACTGGCGAATTATCTGGCGTGACCCAGACCCTTCTGTAGCGAAAGATGGCAGTTCAGCTTGGTGGTTGGAAGGGGACGGGCTGGGGCCTTACGATGACTTAGAGCAACGCCCATTAGCTGAGCGCTGCATTATTGGTTCGCGCTCAACAGCAGGGCCGCCAATGCTGCCAAACTACTACAATAATTTTAAACGCATCGTGCAGACTGAAGACCATGTCATGATTTTGACTGAAATGAATCATGACGCACGTATTGTGCGCATGAATACAGAGCATCGTCAGGCCGGTGTGCAAACTTGGTTGGGCGACTCAGTTGGTCATTGGGAGGGCGACACGCTGGTTGTGTCGACGAAAAACTTTGGCGTTACGCCGCCGTTGTCGGGCTCAGATGAAAACTTAACTGTGGTTGAGCGATTCTCCAAAACAGCCAGCGGTGAACTGAAATATCAATTCGAGGTTACCGACCCTACAGTTTGGGATGCAACCTGGGGTGGCGAATATCCATGGATACCCAGTGACGATAAAGTCTATGAGTACGCGTGTCACGAAGGCAACTATGCCATGGGCAATATCATGCGTGGTGCTCGTTTGTTGGAGCGAGAGGCTGCACGCTAGTGGCTGCACTTGTTAAAGCTGCACAGGACATAAAAGGCTGCCTTTGGGTGATGAACACTTATATCGGCGCTGTCAGCAATGGCAGTCTTTTAATTAGAGATAGAGATAAACAACATTTGTAGGTCTAGGAACGAGGTGAAAAAGTTAATTTTTTGCGTGTTGATTTTGTTAACGCCGCTATCGGGTCATGGGCAAAAAGCAGACCTTCTGGGCACCGAGCACATTTTATTCTGGACCCCAGAACAACAACAGTCAGGTTACTCGAGTATTGCAGATTTAGGCAATACACGTCTGATCAAAGCCTCACATGACGTTCTAAATCTGCCAAATAGTGAAGTGAGTTTGGCTGGCTTCGAACATTCCTACAAAGGTACGGCCAGCAGCATAGATGACTTTATGCAGCGCACTCGTACGGCAGGGTTATTGGTTATCCACGACCAGCAAATTGTGCTGGAAAAGTATTCATTAGGGCACGCGGAAGACAAACCGTGGATCTCATTTTCTGTTTCAAAGTCTGTGGTCAGCCTACTTTTTGGCGCTGCAATTAAAGATGGTCTGATCAAAGACGTAAATGAGCTAGCCACAGACTATTTGCCCCATTTAAAGGGTGGTGCCTACGCTGATGTGCGTATTAAGGACCTATTGCAAATGGCTTCAGGTGCGGCCTGGAACGAAGACTATGCCGACCCAGATTCAGATGTGGCTAATGCGCCTTACGGGCCGCCAGCTTTGTTTACGTACATGAGCCAGTTAGAAAAGAAGTCGCCAGCAGGGGAAGATTTTAACTACAACACTGGGGAAACCAGTGTGGCCGGTGCGTTATTGCGTGCGGCCGTGGGTAATAATTTGTCCGTATATTTGCAGCGCAAAATTTGGCAGCCCTTTGGTATGGAGTCCAATGCCAATTGGCTGTTAAGCGCGCCTGACGGTGAAGAGATTGGTGGTTGCTGTATCAGCGCAACTTTGCGCGACTATGGTCGTTTGGGTCTATTTGCATTGGGTAATGGTCGCTTAGCTGACGGCACCTCAGTTCTGCCGAAAGACTGGGTGAGCCAGTCGACAGCCCCTTCCAAAGGCTCGGAGGGTTACGGCTACTATTGGTGGCTGCAAGGGCAAGGCGCCTACGCCGCCAAAGGCGTATTTGGGCAATTTATATGGATAGATCCCAGTCGCAATGTGGTCATTGCTATGCACAGCGCTTGGCCCAGCGCCTGGGAAGATGCCTATGAGGCTGAAGTCACCGGATTGTTCCAAGAGATTGCGGTCAAGCTGGATGCGCAGTAGGGCGCGGCTCTATTTGCTCTGCGATGGGCGCATCGTCTTGCCTAAATAACAATTAATCAGGTGTATAGAAAGGCCTTGGCAGAGGGTTGGATTTGTGTGTCAATGCGCAAAGATCTAGTGGTGGGTGCGAAGATATAGATAATAATAATATCAACAAGTTATGTGGCTTTATTGATGTAAAATATTGATTTTTTACTTAGCCTTGTAACGCAATATTGCCTTCATGCTCTTCATGCTCTTCATGCTCTTCATGCTCTTCATGCTCTTC
>CAJJAQ010000197.1 GCA_905182095.1 uncultured Pseudomonadales bacterium
TCCCTCCTTCCCTCCTTCCCTCCCTCTCCTTCTCTCTTGCTCCTTTTGTTGCCGCACTTGGCGCCAGCTTTTATGGGACCAGTAGTTTTGTGGAATTTAAGTGCGGAGTTTGCCCTACCATTTGTGCGATACCCTGATTTGGCGCTCCCAGATTGCTCAGTATCATGCTAAATTTAAGGTTATTAGATCTTAATGAGATGAGGAGTTTGGCAATGGCTGAAGCAAGAGAATTTAAGCAAATTGGTACGAGCCCTGTGCGTCCCGATGGCATTGATAAAGTTACAGGTCGCGCCCAGTTTGGTGCCGATATGATTCTGCCCAATATGATTCACGGCAAAGTTCTGCGTAGCCCTCATGCTCACGCCAAGATTAAGAGCGTTGATTTAAGTGGTGCGCTGGCAATTCCTGGTGTTTTTGCCGCAATCAGCGGCGCAGATTTTCCTGGCGGCGCTTTAGAAGGCGAGGCCAGTGGTGAAGGTGGCGGCTCGTTAACTGACATCGCCAAAAACGTTATTGCCAGAAACAAAGTGCTGTATCACGGCCATGCGGTTGCAGCCGTCGCAGCTTCAACTCCGCGCTTGGCGCAGGAAGCTTTGAAAGCCATTAAGGTTGAATATGAAACACTGCCGCCTGTACTCGATGTCGTTGCGGCTATGGCGGATGCCTCGCCATTGGTCGACGAAAACAATTTCACCAACCTGCCGGAAAAGCCAGAGAATCCTAGCAATGTTGCCAATGTGGGTCGCCTTGAGCGCGGCAACCTAGAAGAAGGTTTTGCAGCAGCAGATATTGTTATCGAGCGGGAATTCAAATGTCCTATGGCGCACCAAGGCTATATTGAACCCCATGCTTGTGTTGCCAATATTGATGAGACCGGTCGCGGCACCGTATGGTGTTCTACTCAAGGCCACTTTGAATTTCGTTCTGCCACAGCAAAAATGCTTAACAAAAACATTGCTGATCTTAAATTTGTGGCCACTGAGATCGGTGGTGGCTTTGGTGGTAAAACCGTCGTTTATCTAGAGCCTTTGGCCACTATGCTATCGGAAAAAACCGGTCGTCCGGTCAAAATGACCATGAGCCGCGAAGAAGTGTTTCGTGCTACTGGTCCTGCCTCGGGCACTGTTGCGCGGGTTAAGGTGGGTCTGAAGAATGACGGCACCATAACCGCCGCTCAGTCTTGGATTGCTTTTGAAGCCGGCGCATTTGCAGGCGCACCTTATATGCCTGGCGCCATGACCATTTACGCACCGTACAAGTTAGAGAACTTTTTGGTTGAGACTTTTGACGTGCTGGTGAATAAACCGAAAGTTGCGGCTTATCGCGCACCAGGCGCACCCCAAGCTATGCATGCCTTTGAATGTGCCTTGGATGAAGCGGCACAACTTTTAGATATGGACCCTATCGATCTGCGTTTACATAACGCCGCTGAAGAAGGCACCCAAGCTTCCTACGGACCTAAGTATCCTGTTATCGGCTTTAGGGAATGTCTTGAGGCTGCAAAGAATCATCCCAATTATTCTGCGCCTATTCCCGAAGGTGCAGGCCGTGGCGTTGCTGCGGGCTTTTGGTTTAACGTCGGCATGCAGTCTAGTGCTGAAGTGCATATCAATGACAATGGTACCGTCATGGTGATTGAAGGTAGCCCAGATATTGGCGGCTCTAGAGCGTCTATGTGTCTTATGGCAGCTGAAACTTTGGGTATTGAATATGCTGAGGTGCGGGCCCAAGTTGGCGACACCGAAAGCACCGGCTTTTGTAATGTCACCGGCGGTAGTCGTACGACCTTTGCCACTGGCATGGCCGTTACCCAAGCCTGTGAAGATGTCATTGCCGACTGTAAGCGTCGTGCGGCCATGACTTGGGGTTTAGACGAAGACCAAGTGGAATGGGAAGACGGTCAAGCAATACCGGGTCCCGGCGTGAACGCTGATGTTAAGCCATTGAGTCTGGCTGAACTAGCGGGTAAAGCGGCTAAGACTGGCGGTCCTATTCAGGGTCGTGCATCTCTTAATGCTCAAGGTGCTGGCGCCAGCTTCTCCGTGAACTTTGCGGACATCCGAGTGGATCGCGAAACAGGCAAAGTAGACGTGTTGAGCTACACCGCAATTCAAGATGCGGGTAAGGCCATACATCCGGCCTATGTAGAAGGTCAAATGCAAGGTGGCGCAGCTCAAGGTCTGGGTTGGGCGTTGAACGAAGAATACATTTTCGATGACGCGGGCATTTTGCAGAATGCCGGGTTCTTAGATTATAGAATTCCAGTGGCCTCGGACTTGCCGATGATTGACACGCACATTGTTGAAGTGGCTAACCCAAGACATCCATTTGGTGTTAGAGGCGTTGGTGAAACTCCCATCGTTGCACCACTGGCGGTAGCCACTAATGCGATCTCAAGATCTTTGCAACAAAGAGTTTGCGAGCTACCCTTATCGCCTCCACGTTTGTTGGCGGCAATTGATGGCTAGTATTTACGCGGCAGAAGATGCCTGTAAGTGCGAGTGAGAAGGGGGCTTTGCCCCCTTTTTTATTTGCAATTTTATCAGAATTTTTATACTGACTTTAATGCCGGTATTGCTCTTAGGGTTTTTACCCCAGTGAAAACTTTTAGCTTGCCTTGGAAAGATAGGCCTAACGGATTAAGTGGTTATGGTAACAGTAGTGTTGTCGGAAAATTTTGCTGCGCTAGCCGGTGGTTGCCGAGAGCTGCAGCTACCTGTAGATAACTATCGAGATGTAGTGGCGGCACTGATTTCTCGTTGGCCACAATTGGAGCCGTTGTTGGAGCGTTCATCGGTGGCCATAGATGGCCTAATCTATCAGGACGCCATGTACGAAGCATTGAACAGCGACAGTGAGGTGTTCTTTATGCCGCGTATTGAAGGCGGATAGCGCTGAGGATTGTTTAGCCCCTGCGCATCTTTCGGCTATTTTTTCCTTTTTTCCTTTTTCCCTTTTTTCCTTTTAGCCCTTTACTCTTATATTTTTTTTGCCGTTTGCGCTCTCGCGGCATCGACTATTTTTCTTCCAATGCCCATTTACCACCTAAAATCTACCAGGCTGCTTGGGCTAAAAACTTTGCACGTCCGGCAATGTCTATTGGCCACTCATTCAAATGTCCGCCGAACCCAGTCTGGTCCTTGGCGTAGAGACAGCGCAGTGCTTCCTCATAGCCAGGCAGGTCACCGGCTATGGCATTACAAAATTTGTAGGTCAAATTTTGCGCTTGCTCGCGATTATTTTGCTCGTTAATTTGCGGATCTCTGCGCGCGGCATCTATGAGTTTTCTTAGGGTCACCGACGGCCCGCCCTTTTGGCTGGCCAACCACTCCCAGTGTCGGGGCAGCAGGGTGACCTCTTTGCCGACAACCCCCAGCTTGGGTCGTCCGGGACCTTTTTTTACTACTGGGTTAGCCGTTGGGTAGCTGGCAGCTTTACGCTTTACTAGCTCGGCATCGCCACTTAAGTCGATGTCCATAATGACGTAGGTTTCATCATTAAAGATCAGCACCGATTCGGCGCTCTGGCTTTTTAGGTGGTGAAAGGCCGCAAGCGCAGCTTCTTCAAGGCTACCGGTGATCAGACATTGCTTGGGCGTAAACGCAGAAAAAGATGCGGACAAACAAAACTCCATTACTCAATAAAACCAAGGTAAATATATTAATCAAAAATTTACAAAAATTAAACCTTGGTAAAAATAAAAAAGATCAACGGTCACAAAACATAGATGAATATGGCGAAGCGTGCAGTAGAGGAAGTGAATGAACGAGAAAAGAGGACGAGTCAAAGACAGGGCCAAAGAAGAACAAAAGAAAAGCCAAAAGAAAAAAAGCATTGGGCGCTATAGGTTAATGCGCTAGGAAAAGCACTAGCTTGTCTAGCTAGCGCATTGGCTGGTGACTGGTGCTAGGCCTTACTGCCCGGCGAGTAACTTTTCTAAGTCGGTTTTGCGTTGCGCCATTTTTGCCTGCTGTTCGTCCTCGGACCAAACTCGATGATTGCCGAGGCCGTAGGCGATGCCGTTGTCGTAGTAAGCCAGTGCATTTAGGCGGTTAGCAACAAAATTATTGCGCTGGGCTATGACTTTGGCCGGAGTGCCTGCAACGATTGAATTGGCTGGGATAACTGTGCCTTCTCGGACCAAACTGTTGCCGGCGACGATTGAATTATCGCCAATGACTGCGCCATCCATAATGGTGGCGTTGATACCAATCAAACAATTATTGCCAATGGTGGCGCCGTGAATAGTGCAATGGTGGGTGATAGAACAATATTCGCCAATGACCGTTGGGCCATCTGCAATGTGGATCATGGTGAAATCTTGGATGTTGGTAAAAGCCCCAATTTCGATATGCGAGGATTCTGCTCGCATCACCACATTAGACCAGATGGATACGCCTTCAGCGATTTCGATTTTGCCGTAAAGTTCCGCGCTGGCTGCCTGCCATATGGGTTGTTGCATGGAGGTTGTCCTTATTCTTTTTCTGTAATGGTTAGAGCAAACCGGCTTTGGCAATTTTGCAGGCCGGCTTGCAATTGCTTATAAAAGTTTCGTTTAGCGTTGACTGGTCAGCAGAATAGATGGGTTTTGTCCTGGCGCGATCAATGCGTTCTCAACTACAAAGGGCAAATCCAACGTAGCCACTATTTTTCCTGGCTTTACGTGCACTTCGAACTTGCCATGTGCAGGTATCGTCATACGGTCTGGGCCGAGTAATAAACTGTGGGCGCCGGTATATCGCAGCTGCATATGCATATCAGAGTTATTGCTGATGGTGACTATTGCGATACTGGTATCTGGGCGGTAGGTCAGGTTGGATGTGCTCAGGCTGGCTTGTAGGATGGGTATCAGTTCAGGTGCTCGGCCCATTAGGGTATTGCGCGACCAAACTATTGTGCGTTTGGCAAAAAGTCCTTCTTTCAGGGCAGCGATAGATTTATCTTTGGCTAGAACTAAGGTGACGGGTCGGTGGCCGCCTTCATGTGGCTTGTAGTCCCAATCAATTAGGTCGTGCACATCTGAAACGCCAATGACCGCTAAATCGTGTTCCAGTGCAATGGCAAAAGCCTCTTCGGAATAGTAGTCGCCGTTGGCAATTTCAATGCCGTTCAGGATGCCTTTTTTTGCATTGTCCGCGTGGAAGTCATTTATTCGCGCAATGCCATCAGGTGCTTGTCTGGTCCAGTCTGGGTGATTCCAAAATATAAATGCTCCTTGTTGATGCGCAGCCTCTACCGCACTTTGCGCGGGCCATTGATTGGCTGCCGTGTAGTAACCTAGGACATCAGATTTATCCTCAGGCGGGTTTGTAACATTCAGTAGCTTATTGGCATCTTCGATAAATATTGCGTTTATGTGTCCCGCCGGCGCTTCTCGAGTGATTTCGCTACCACGAATGACCATTAACTCTGAGCCCTCTGCCGCACTTGCAGCTTCAATGTAGGCTCTATTTCTATCGGGGTTAAGCAAGTCGGCTCTATGGGGTTGGTACTCCAAGTGCTCGGTAATGGCCAAGCCATCTAGACCATCTTTCAGTGCTTCCGCTACGCGAATCTTTGGCCACACATGGCCGTCGGAAAAAACACTGTGAGTGTGTAGGTCGACAACTAGGGTTTGGTATTCGGCGGTATCTGGAAAGACAATGGTGCGGTCATCAACGCTGTTTGGCGTTTGGGCGGTGCCATGTGCAAGGGCAAATCCTGGGGTCAGAATTGCGGTGCAAATGAGCAAAAAATGTTGCCCATAGTGGCCCCAGTAGTTGACTAAATATCGTCTATGAGTTGTCGCTGCATTGATCATGAGTGGTCCTCAAAATTGTGGCAATAGTGGTAACTTCACGCACAGATTGTACGCTTTGAAAGTGCAATTGCCTCTTCTTGAGAGTGCCTTTTTCAGGCACATTTTTTTGCTGTGTTATTTTGCTAGCTTTGGGTTCTTCTTCGGCGTCTTACTTAAGACAAAGGCGAATAGAGGTAAATAAACAGCAAAGGTAAACCAGTAGGGGAGATCGGGCTGTATTTGATAGAAAAAACCTCCCAGCAACGGGCCAATGGTGAAACCCAATGGACCACAAGATCCTGCCACCCCGGCAACGGCTCCTTGTTCGTGTGCTTCAACGGCCATAGATGCGCCAGACATAAAGGCAGGCCCTGCTAGACCCATGCCTGCACCCTGTAACACCATTGCGATGATTAGAAGGTGTTGGTTGTCTGCTAAGGCCAAACAAGCAAAAGCCAAAATCAGAATAGGCATTGCAATACGCAGCCAGTGAAAGGGTGATAATTCAAACCTTTGCATCAAACCGATTTGGCTGGCTAGGGATGCTGCGGCTGAACAACCCATGGCTAAGCCAAAGGTTTGGGCGGTTTCTACAGCGGTGAGTCCTAGAACATCTTGGAAACGAAAGGCCAGTGTCTGTTGTACCAGTGCCATACCCATAAACATAAGCGATCCGACAATAATGAATGGCAGTATTCGCGGGTCAAAATAGCTTAGGTTTTTGCCCTTGTTTTCTGGCAGTTTGTTCGCCGTTGGACTGTCCGGGAGAAAGAAAATTACAAACAGGGCGGTAATCAGGGCTAACCCTGATGCCACCCATAACGGTGTGAGTAAGGTTATTCCGGCCAATAGCCCACCAATGGCTGGTCCTAAAATGCCGCCCAAATTATTCGCCGCACCTACAGCCCCCATACCTTTGGTGCGATTGCTCAGGTCCGTGATATCCGCCATATAGGCGCTACTGGCTGGCATAATTGCGGACATTACTGATGCGTGCATAACCCGTGTAAGCATGAGTAAAAGATAACCTGTTAGCGGTATGAGTATACCCACCAAGGTTGCGTGGAAGACTATGGCAAATAGGAGGTTGCCGCAGCTATAGCCGATTAGGCCAAAAATCATAATTTTCTTTCTACCGACACGATCACTGAGTCGTCCCCACCTTGGGCTGGCGAGGAAAACCACGAGGGAAGACGCAGCGATAATGGAACTGATTTGCAGTTCGCTGAAGCCAACTTCTCGGCCTAAGGGTCCAAGGATGGCGAACAGCACTGTGAAGCCGAAACCCACAGACACTAGGGCGAGGAGTAGGATAACTCGGGCGTAGCGATACTCGCTGGTGGATTTAGGTAGGTTGGTTTTAATCAATTTTTATATCAGTACTTTGTGAAGGCGCGCATTCTACCCGAAATTGGCGCTTTCTTTTGCTTAAGTTGTAATTGATTCACCGCGTCAATGAGTGAATAACCATTTGAGCCTATTGGGCATAGCCATTGAAGCGCGTTAGACTGGCGCAGTTGGGACAAATCGTTGAAAAACACTTGGGTGAAAATGAGTACTGAATCAGCAGAAAAAAAAGCTCGCGCGATTAGAGCGCGCAGAGAACGCACTCAGGCAAGTGAACGCACCAGTGGACAAAAAGGTTCCACGGCTAGGTTAGCTAGGACAATTATTCTTGGCACTATGGCTGTATCAGGTTCTATTGTTTGGATAGGCGACCAATATGGAATCGAGCCTGAGGAAACTTTGCAGTTCTTGGCCTACAGCGCAATTTTTGTTGTGGCTTTGGTGTTTGCTGGCTTGGCTGGGGCCTTGATTTTGTCTTTGATTCGGCTAGCGATCAGGCGTTTACGCGGTGACTCAGATTAGATTATTGAAGCTTACGGTTGTTCTTTGCGATCTTTTAATGAAGGGCTTCTTTTAACGGGCTTCTTTTAAAGGGCTTTACGAAGGCGCTTTTGCTCGCGCTGTCCTACTGTGGCTATGCCTTTTCGTTCCTCTTGTTTGCGGCTATTTTAGGTCTGCTAAAAACCGATCTCCTCTGGGCAAATAATTGTCATCATAATTAAGTGAAAACGCTACAGTTTCAGCCCTTCCTGTAATGGCTGACCTGGCTACCAGCCCGATGGCTCGATAGTCTCCACTATTGTCCCTGTTGTCCCCTAACATTAAGTAGTACCCCTGGGGCACTGTAATGCTTTGGAAAGATGAATTAGTAGATTTTGAGGGGTTGCGGAACAGCATGATTTGACGCTCTTGCCCCAGTAATTTTTCCAAAAATACTTCGGTGTGACTAAACGGTATTTGCAGATCGGCGTGCATAGACTGTCGTGGTAACTTTTCGTATTGGCCTGTAACGCCGTTAATACTGAGTCGATTATCTTTTAAGCTGACAATGTCGCCGGGAATGCCGATGACTCTTTTAATCAGCAGTAAGCCGTCTTTTGGCGACTCGAAGGTGACAATATCTGACCGTTTTGGATTGTCCCACTGAGCAATTCGCGTCAGCGTCAAAGGCACGCGCAAATCATAGGCAAGTTTGTCTACTATGACTCTATCGCCGATGAGAATGGAGGGCAGCATTGATCCGGAAGGCACTTGGTTCCAATCTGCCACTGCCGAACGGAACATCACCATAATAAAGATGAACACAATGAAGCCTTTCCAGTCGCGCCAAATGTTCTGCCCTGGCGTGGCATTGGGTTGCAGTTGGTGATTATCGGTGTGCATCAAAGATTATCCAATGGGCTGCTGGAAGCGAAAATGCGCCAGCGCGCTAAAGCCTACAGCCCTAGTTAAGTGATTTCTTATCCTATTTGCTTAGTTAGCCTTTGCCATAGCAGCAAGCTGCTCAGCGGTAGCTTCCAGTTGATGATTGTTTTTCCATTCCGCGTAAGTCATGCCGTATACCCGTTCTCTAGCAGTATCGTAATCTACAACTTGACCTTGCTCGTCTGCTGCTGCCTTGTACCATTTAGATAAACAGTTGCGACAGAACCCCGCGAGAATCATGAGGTCTATATTTTGCACATCCTTGCGCTCATCTAGGTGGGCCAATAAGCGTCTAAATGTCGCGGCCTCTAATTCAATCTGAGCCTGGTGTTGTGGGTCATTCATGTTTTTTACGCTCTTAGGTCAAGTTGCGGGTGAAAATCCATTCGTCATCGCTGGAGAGATCTTGGTTAAAGCCATAACCTTCCCAGTCGAAATCTTTTAGTTTGTTTGGCGCGGTTATGCGTTGGTCGATCATGTATCTAGACATGAGTCCGCGCGCTTTTTTTGCCGAAAAAGAAACGAACCTATAAGCCTCTCTGCGCCATTCCTTAAAGTTGATGGTAACGATGCGCCCATCAATTTTGTTTGCGTCTATGGACTTGTAGTATTCGTTAGATGCTAAGTTGATGAGCACTTTGTGTTGCTGCTCTGCTAAACCTTGGTTTACTGCGTCAGTGACCTTGTTGTCCCAGAACTCATAAAGGTTTGAGCCCTTAGATGTGGGCAGGCGAGTGCCCATTTCAAGGCGGTAGGGCTGAATACGATCTAGCGGTTTGAGTAACCCATGCAGGCCAGAGAGCACGCGTAAATGTTTCTGCGCCCAGGTGAAATCTCTTGCTTGCATTGACTGGGCGTCTAAGCCCATATAAACGTCGCCCTTAAAAGCCAAAATGGCAGGTCGTGCAGCATCTGCATCAGGGTCTGCGTGCCACTGACGATAGCGTTCGTGGTTGAGTGCCGCTAATTTGTCACTGATCCCCATAAGGTTGGAGATTGCTGCAGGGTCATATTTACGGAGCGTCTTAATCAGTTCCTGAGATTCTTTTGCAAAATCAGGTAGAGTGAATTTTTCCGTCGCTAGTGGAGACACAAAATCTAGAGTTTTGGCGGGAGAAATGATGGCCAGCATTTTTGTCCTTTATCGCAAGTTTTTAGGTCACGCTTGTAGGTTCGCGAAGTGCACAATTCTAACCTATCCTTCTCTCGGTAAAAAGAACGGTTAATCTAGCTGAGCGAGGCGGCGCGTAAAGACTGATTATAGGCGCCGCTAAAATGCCCGCTCGCGCCTTCAATGACCGTTTTATCTAGGCCTCAATATTGGCACAACTGGGGTAAATGGCGTTAAGATCAAACGATAGCCATCTGTTAAAATTTGTTGGCAACATATGAGAGCCTATTAATGAAAATGACATCTCGTACCCATCGAGGATTAGTGCGGATTCGCAATGAAGATGCGGTTTGGTTCGATAATGATTTAGGTGTGGCTGTGTTGGCCGATGGTATGGGCGGTCTAATGGGCGGTCAAATGGCCAGCAATGTGGCCATTGATAGTTTTAAAGCACATTTTTCCGGCACCTCGTTGTGGTCTGAGGAAACAATCACCGCCGCAATTGAGGTGGCCGATGAGGCTGTACGTCAGCAGTCTGAGTTAATGGAAATGAATGCACAGATGGGCACGACAGTGGTGCTTTGGTGCCTTGTTGATACGCAATGGCTGGTGGGTCACGTAGGTGATTCGCGGCTTTATCACTTTAGTGATGGCGTTTTAACGCAAATTACCCAAGACCATAGTTTGGCCAGACGCATGTTAGATTCCGGCGAGGTAGAAGAGGGTGTAGATGTGCATAAGCATTACGGCCATGTGCTCACCCAAGGTTTAGGCCTGCGCACGCCCCTTGCTCCTAGTATTCATCGTGGCAAGCAGTTGAGTGGACGCTACTTGCTTTGCAGTGACGGTTTGTCGGATCAATTGGAGCATGAGCATATGCAGCGCCTTATGGCTGAAACGGACTTTGAGGTCTGTGCCGATGAACTATTGCAGTGTTCATTGGAAGCTGGCGGTAAGGATAATGTCAGTTTGATTTTGCTCGAAGTATAACAGGCCCCTATACTCTGGGGCTCTGAGACAAAGGCGAAGGCTTTATGATGAAGCGAGTTGAGCGGATTGAGGCAATGTTGGGTGAGGCATTAGAGTTGGCGCACCTAGAAGTTATTGACGAGAGCAGTGGTCACAACGTGCCAACCGGCGCTGAGAGCCACTTTAAAGTAGTTGCGGTAGGTGAGGTCTTTGACGGTCAGTCGCGGATTAATCGACACCGACAACTTAATCAAATTCTCCAACCCGAATTCGATACAGGCATGCATGCCCTAGCCCTACACATTTATGACCCCCAGCAATGGTTAGAAAAATTTGGCCAAGCCCCTATGTCGCCACCCTGTGCTGGAGGAGACAAGTAGAAAGGTAAAAAGTGCAGGAGGGGAAAACTAGGATGGTAAAAAGTGCTTAAGGCCGCTCACTGACATAAAAGCAGTCTAAGGCCGGCTGCTACCCGCTTATAGAAAGGGCGCGCTAGTTTAGCTGCGCCGCTACAACATATATTTACGATAGGAGAACTCGATGCCGGCAAGTGCTCGTCGTGTGCTGACATTTTACAAATTTCTAGAATTGCCAACGCCGGATAAAGACCGCGATGCGATCGAGGCCTTCGGCGAGTTAATTGGGCTCAAAGGCACTATTTTGCTGGCCCTGGAAGGTATCAATGGCACCGTTATCGCAGCTCAGCAGGATCTGGAAAAGCTCGTCACTTTTTTGCAGCAACGGTACGGTGAAATAACTTTTAAGTGGTCTGCGGTGAACGAGGAAAATAGAGGGTTTTTGCGCTTTAAAGTCAAAGTTAAAGCGGAAATAGTCAGTTTTGGTGTCCATGATTTGGATATGTCCCTGGCCGGTGAGCATGTCAACGCCCGGCGGTGGAATGAATTGATCGCAGATCCAGACGTACTGGTCATAGATACACGCAATCATTACGAAATCGATATTGGTACCTTTGACCAAGCTGTTTCCCCGGAAACCGAGAGTTTTAGGGAGTTCCCCCAGTGGGTTGAAGAAAATTTGGATCCGCGCAAACACCAAAAAGTGGCCATGTTTTGCACAGGTGGCATTCGTTGTGAAAAGGCTTCGGCTTACGTGCGCGCTCAAGGTATTGACGAGGTTTTTCAGTTAGATGGCGGCATTTTGCAGTACTTGGAAGACACCGAAAATGCCGATTCACGTTGGCATGGCGAATGCTTTGTTTTTGATCAGCGCGTGTCAGTGGATGAAAACCTTGTTCAGGGCCAATATCAACAATGTTATGCCTGTAGGCACCCGCTTACCGAGTTGGAACTCACCAGCGCTGAATTTGAGCGCGGTGTGAGCTGTGTTTATTGCTTAGATTTAACCAGCGAAGACCGCCGGGTGCAGTTTAGAGAGCGCCAGCACCAAGTGCGTTTAGCCGCTGAACAAGGCCGTGACCACATCGGCTATAACCCAAAGAAGAAGTTGCAGTAACAGGCGCGTTAAAAAAAGGCGCGTTAAAAACGTCTTTTGCAAACCAGATAAACGCTCTCTGCTTGGCGATCTATCTGCCTATCTGCCTATCTGCCTATCTGCCTATCTAC
>CAJJAQ010000198.1 GCA_905182095.1 uncultured Pseudomonadales bacterium
GGTATTTTCAGGCGCCCAAACAGCTGCAAGACCGCCCGAAGTATGGAATTTAAGAATCGACTTGTAAGCCTTTGCTTCCGTACCGCCTCGCAAACGCCGAAGAGCAGGGGAAGTGACCGCACCCACCGCACCGGGAAAATCCCATTCTTCCACATCGCCAGGGTTAGAATTATGGCTGTCCGTGGCAGCAATAAAGCCCACTTGCAGAGGGTTAAATCCCAACGCTTGATCAAGTTCCAAGCCCACCTTGAGCCCTTGACGAACAAATCCTGTGGTAAACGCACAACCTGTTAACTGGCCGGGCAGGCAAGGATCAAGCACTTGTCCAAAGCCGCACTCTTCATCTGTAGCGCCAACACCAAGTGCACATTCCTGCGCGCCCTTGACCTGATATATTTCTACCAGCGGCTCGCGCCTTTGGCGCATCAGCCAGTCGGCCTCATCATATTCGCGGCCGTCCCAAGTGAAACGCGAATAGGTTAACCCCCATGCTTTGTTGGGGTTATGCGGTATGGTCAAAAAGTCACAATTTTTGCCACAACTCGCTTCAAGACCTTTCCACAGCTCAATAGCGTTAGGCACATCAAAACTCGAAAGAGCACGTTTAGGCACAGTATTGGAGCGGAAAATCACATTGCGATGATGCTTACCTTGATCGGGTAGTCCGGGCGAATACTCGTAGCCAATTAACGTGGTCAATTCACCCGGCTCGTAATACTCGTCTGCAAGTTTTATATAACGCGCCCAATCAGTGGTAGCGTTAATGGAGCAACGTTCAAGAGAGCCATCGCCAATTTTACAGGTAGGAAAAGCGCCGGGTTTAGGCGACTGCCGGGCGGTCTGTTGGTAGACACCTACAGGTTTCGATGGATCACCAAGGTCTGCGGCACCACGAATATTGCCAACCAAAATTCTAAAAATCATCGGGTTTTGCCTATTGGCTAGCCAACAGGCGAGGTCCTCGCCGACGGACAAATCCGGATTGTCGCAGTGGGCACGAGTACCAAAACCTTCGGCATGATCTGTAATAGCCACAAAGTCCAGCGGGCGACTCAGCTGCATAGTCTCGCCACTCGCTGTGGTTAACGGCATCCCTTTAGCAAAACGATAAGCATCTTCAATACCCAGCGTATTACCAAAAAGACTGGCATCAAAACTTTCAGCAGTGTGGACGTGCAGTTCACCCCAATATAGATTCATATTGGGGTTCGGCGCTGCCTGATAAACCGCAGCCTGAGGAGTAGGTAACGCGATCTTACTGTCATCTTGCAGTGCCAGATCAAGCGCTGCTGCTTCCGGCCCGAATCTCTCAGCACCGTCTTGCAAAGGAATGACAATTTTAACAGTGAACACACCAACCAGCACAAGCAAGATAACTAGAAAACCTAAAACAACTTTTTTAAACATAAGTAACCCTGTGCTTTTGCTCAAACGTTTTCCAGCCCGTCGAAATGCCCATAGCTTAAGCTTTGAACCTAATCGTAACTATAGTAGGGGATAGAGATGAAGAGAAATCATATTCGGCCAACTTTGGCACGCGCCCTCTTTCCTCTTTTTGGGGCTCTCATCCATGAGTTTGCAAAGGCAATAGGGTGCTTTAGCTGCCAGAGAACGAGGGCGGGTACCTGCACCAACAACGGGTTGAGAAACAGCAGTGGACAGATGATGAAAATGAGATACGCGTTATGCCTACACCTCAGAAAGAGATTCATGACAGCATAAGGCGAGATGGCGGCGGCCGGATTGAACGGGCCACCGCCCTTCTTGCGTTACTTTTGCGTTACTTTTTGCGTTAGTTAGTCTTCAAAGCCTAAGAAGGAAGTTGCTTCTGCAACACTTCTGCGCTCGGAAACTACCGCATTGGCCGGAAAACTGTCATCTGGCCAACCCAACGCAACAGCCTTCATGATCACCTGATCCTCAGCAATATGTGCATGCTCGCGTACCACTGGCGACTGCATAATACCCTGACTGTTAATCACCGCACCTAAGCCACGAGACCAAGCCGCGTTAACCAGCGCAGTTGTTACCGCGCCACAGTCAAAAGCCGTGTCATCGCTGTCTGCCAACACTCGGTCATAAGTAATGATTACACAGACCGGCGCATCAAACTGGCGAAAACCGCGCAGCACCCAGTCCATGCGCTTCTCTTTATCTTCACGCTCAATACCCATAGCAGCAAACAATTGCTTAGCAACCCCAACCTGACGGTCGCGGTGTTGCCCGGCAAAGGCCTCGCCAATACGGAACTCACGAGAATGCGGCACACCGGCTACATTACGCTCGGTGTTACCGGCGCGAATGAGGTCTAAGGGTTCACCGGAGATGACAGTAAAATTCCACGGCTGGGTGTTCATCGACGACGGCGAACGCATTGCCAGTTTCAAAACTTCTTCAATCAGTGCTTTCGGCACAGGGTCTGGTTTATAGCCTCTGACGCTACGGCGTCCGAGGAGGACATCATCAAACTGCATTTCGTAATTCCCTATGTGGATGAATCAATAGTTTACAGGAATATCCGGGGCGCAAAAATATGGATTATTGTTTAAAACTCTGCGCGCGCGGATATTTGAAGACCGGAATCTTTGAGACACCGTTCGAATATTTTTATTATTCCATTGTTGATCGCGCAACCACCCCGCCCTGGCTCAGGAATCATTTAACTTGGCGCAATCGTCGTATCTCGCGGCTCACGAATTGGCATCACTAGCTTCTGCAACAATGTAGGTTCTGTCGGACCCGTACCGCACTCTTGCGTATCGCCATCTACAAACGTACCAAAGAGCCGATCCCAAATTAATGTTGCGCACCCATAGTTAGTATTGCTCTGCACAAGCACCATAGAGTGGTGTCCAATGTGGTGTCTATTGGTGGTAAAAAACAGATCAATCCATTTGCTGCTCATATTTAGATTTGAATGCGCAATAGATGCTTGTGTGACCAAGAGAATCGTAGCACCGAGGGCCGCCTCCCCGACACCAAAAAGCATCCCTATTAGCGCCGCGGGCAAGGCCAAAAAAAACAGTTCTAGCGGATGGTTCAGGCCGAAATTCAGAGCGTTTAATTGCTTAAAAGAGTGGTGGGCACCATGACCGGAGAGTCGCCAAACCACATTCCATTTGTGCTCAGCTCGGTGAATCCAGTACCAAATAAACTCACTGGCAAGAAAAATCATAAATGCTTGAACTAACAACGGCCAACTATGGGGCCAAAAATTGAGGCCTAATAGGCCGCTTACCTGGCTAAGGGGGCCAAGCAACTGATTGTCATAAAGCACCCCAACCATCGTTGAAGCAACAAAAAGCATCACAACAAGCACAAGAGCACTCAGTTTATTTAATGCGGGGCTTACCCAAGCCTGACGCGCTGGTCGTACATACTCCAAAGTGCCGAGCACTACATGAAGACCAATAATCGTCCCAAAAAATATAAACGGTGAATCTATGAGGAGCCACGCGCTCAAAACAGATATCAAGATTACGGGGTGCAGGGCATACTGAATGAACTTATCTAACATAGCTAAACCACTCTCCAAGTAAGTGCAAAATCAGTTTATGCCTTGCTGGAAAATAATGCGAGACACCTACATGCACCGTATTTTTGGCTTTTTCCTACTCTTCCTCTGCCCAGTTATGAGCAGCGCCAACCAAGATAATTTGCAAATCGCCGAGTCGTTTTTAGACGCTTTTTATATTTTTGACCAAAACAAATTAACCCAGTTTCTAGTGCCCAGCGCCGACGCAGATCGAGTGCTTTACTATCAAGCATGGGCACAAGCCGCTAACTACAAAATTAAGAACAGAAATCTCTGCGTTCACAATGCGAGCAAGGCGATTGTTTGCGCCGTTACTGTTACCGATAATTTCGGTCAAACAATGGGCTATGTAGCCACCGACACGTTCACAATGACCATCCAAGAAAACAAAGTTTCTGCGATCAGCTTTGAGGGCGATGATCCGCCAATATTCGAGGCACTCTTTGAATGGATCGCAAAAAATAAACCTCAGGTGCTTAGCGGGCCATGTAAAGATTTATTCAACGGTGGCAAAACGCCGGGGGATTGTGCACGCGCAGTGGTCGTAGCCGCTAAAGAATTTGTGAATCTTCAAGACTAAATTTTGGCCTGTGTATTTTTCGCCTAGACAAGATTTATGCAGAGTTGAGAAGCGGTAGCGATGGGTGAACTTGAACAAATGATTTTGACGCATATCCGATATACGCTTCTAAGCTATTAGGGATCATTTATACCCCTCCAAGACCCCCTAAACTATTTGGCACTTTCGTGCGTGCGAGCGCGGTTCTGTTAGTGTTAACAGTTGGAATATGATGAACCGCAGGCAGTCCTACGAGCACCATTCGGCGCGGTTTGCGCAGCTGCGGCACGACTATCCATTTCCGCAGTCACCAGCAAACATTCTTGCCAGCGCTTCACCCCCTCAGACATATTCAGCCAAGTGGCGCGAGGCCTCCAACAAGTTCAGTTTTCTAGAACACAAAGACTAGCGCTTGTAAGTCAAGCAACTGCTCTACTTCACTGAGTAAACGCACAGCGACAAACTGTTTTAGGGAGAACATGCGTGACTGCAGAAACACTCAAAGAAATATTCTGGTCGCAAGTCAACGAGACACCGAATTTAGCAGCAGTCGCGCGACTAGCAGCGGATGCCAAGAAGGGAGGCTTCACAGTTGACGCAGAACTTCGTATACGCGTGGCGGCCGTGTTGGCGCACATTACATTTCTTGCACCGGATCGCACCGGTCAAATATTCGACGCATTTGCCGCCGGTTGGCTAGACAAAGCTGTGGCCGCACCACCCATCGCCACCCTCGATCTGCCAACTGGCACAGTGGCGGATGAGCTCCTGAATGCCTACTGGTCCCTTGTCGAAGACGGGGTGGCGGGAACTCTCGACGCAGCATCAATCACAGAGCGAACCGCCGGATTGGGAACACTGCAGAACGAAGTCTTTGAAGACCGGCTTGCGCGATCCGCGATGCAGTATCCGGGCGTTAAGGCGATTGCCGGACGTTCGACGCCTCCGGCCATCAGACTGTCGACCTTGGCTGCGTGTCCGCCCGGCTCGATAGGCAGGCAATATCACGACCTGATCGTCGACAACGGATTCAATCTTGAGGTGCTCGACGCTCATGCACTGGGTTTGTCAAAGCTTCAATCTCCTCTCGACTTCCTCAACGCGCGTAATCTGCTGACCCATGATCTGTGGCATATAGCGGCGGGATACGAGACGACTGTTCTGCACGAATTCGCCATCGCTGCATTTCAGCTGGCGCAGTTCGGTCACAACTACTCGGGCAATTTGATGGCGGTAATGACTGGGATTACCGCGCTGGGTCCGGCCACCGGTTTTCCAATTTTGATGGATGCCGTGCTCACCGCATGGGTGCATGGGCGCGAGACCTCGCCCATGATCGGCATTCCCTGGGAAGACTCATGGGACCTCAGCGTGGAAGATATCCGCCAAAGCTACGCAATCTCGCTCTACAATAGTCCTCACCCAGCGAATCTCTTAGATCGCGGAGCCGCAGCAAAGGCATAAAGGCATAAAGGCATAAAGGCATAAAGGCATAAAGGCATGAAGGCATGAAGGCATGAAGGCATGAAGGCATGAAGAGGGTGGTGGCATAATGAAAGAAAAGGGGGCGCAATGGGTGGTCGCCACTGGTGATATTCCAGCTGGGAGAATGATTCAAATAGAAAAATGGTAGGGTTCCCACGCTACGTGAGGGCGGCAGGATTTGATTAGTCACCTTAAAAAACCACATAGCTAGACTCAAATAAAGATTTAGCTCATAGACACCCCAAATAGTACCCCCTGAACTATTTGGCACATTCGCTCCTTCGCGCCCTAGCGAGGCCTGCGCTATCAATATAAACCCAATCTAAGCTACCCATGTCTCAAAGAGGGCTTTTGCTTGGCAGATGCCTGTTTTACCTCTATCGCTACCTGAGTAATTACCCAGCGCATTCTTGAGTCTTTGTGCAATGCCTATGTAGTCAACAATCCACCCACCGGGCTTGTCTTTGAAAATTCGATTTGCACAATCAACCGCCTGTGACAAACCGTTTTTATTAGGATCAAACATGCACTCATCTAGCCACCAATCACTATGCGTCCGGGAAACACGTTGGGCACAATGACGCCCTGATTGACAACTAACTGGCCGTTGACTATTACTGCCGTGATTCCGGTAGAGGGAAAATATGGTTGATCGTAAGTCGCACGATCTCGAATAGAATCTATATCAAATATGACAATATCAGCATCGGCACCGGGTTGAATTCTACCCTTTCGCTTAAATTTCGGCGCGACGCCCTCTAAACGTCTCGCCGGAAGATACGACATCTTCGCAAGCGCTTCCGAGAGGCTCAATATTTTACTATCTCTTACATACTCGGCGAGCACTCTGCTGAAAGTTCCAATAGCCCGCGGATGTGATTTGATCTTTTTGCTGAAGATGGGCATTGCGTCACTACCGATCATCATTGCGGGTGACACCATTGCACGCTGAGTCCAATCCTCTCGGCCATAGTGATGGATAATGGTGGCGCTAGGGTCCTCGGCTCTCACCTCATCCCAACGGGCTTTGGTAAAGAACTCACCCGTCTCTGCCAGTTGAACATCGCCGTAAGTGATACCAAATATGCTTTGCCAGTCTCGGTTAAAAACATCAGCACCGATCGATGTTGAACCCGCGTTATAAGGGTAAGATTCCGCACTGATATCGACCCCTGCGACGAGCGCCTCATCAACGAGACCGAGAAAGTTGTCGATACCACCCATAGCACTCGCGCTGAGATGACAAATGTGGATTGATGCGCCGGTGCGTTTTGCTAACTCAATGACCTCTATCAAACCTGAAGGGTCGCCGGCTATTCCACGCCTGATATGAATAAACAGTGGGGCGCGGCGATCAGCTGCAGTTGTAAACAAAGCTTCGAGTTCACCATCACTCACAGCTGCATCAAGGTAATCGAGCAGCAAACCGATTCCTAAGCCCCCTTGATCAATACCCAAGCCCACGTGCCGCATAGCGCTCGCTATTTCGACTTCATCCATCTGCTTTGTAAAAGCTGCATCCTTAAAGCTGAAGGATTTTCCAGCGTAGAAAATATAAGGCTGCTCAACATTTGACAGAACCTTTGCACGCATTGAGGCGTAACTCGCAGACGCACCAAAATTGATCAATGCTTGATCAGAAATATTGTTCCCCACAGCAGCCACCGGGTACGCACCAGCCTCTAGATCCAGCGCAGTGGTAACCCCATCTCTTACCTGATACTGCTGGCCGAGTTGGGTTTGTGCATGACTGTGTAGGTCTATGAATCCGGCTGTGACAACCTTGCCTTTCGCGTCGATGGTTTCTGTGCCTGACAAAGGGGTTTTACTGACAGCGACTATTCGGTTATCAATAATCCCGACATGTCGCATGGCATCGGTTGAGGATGCAGGATCAATCACACGACCGTTCGCTATCACCAAGTCAAAAGATGTTTCTGCTGATACCTGGATACTGAATATGCAAGCGAGTACCACGCAAACCCACGCTTCTGTACGATGGCCAACAATGAATTGATTCTTAGTCATGATAAGTTTTCCTGTTCATGCCGATGATGCTGATTAAATCTATTAGCTCTCCCAACATAGTTTTGCTGAGGGCTTCACGTGCATAGTTTGCGGGCAGAACCCATTTTAGACTGACATTTGATTTCTCAATGGTCAGCATGGCGTCATCAACCAGCTTGCCAATGGTAGGTTGTTTTGCATTAGGTTGATAATTAAGTGTTTATAAACAATCAACATGCCATTCGATAAGCCCGCTTG
>CAJJAQ010000199.1 GCA_905182095.1 uncultured Pseudomonadales bacterium
TCCTCGAAAAATGTCTATTCGTAATAAGCTAGTAACGCTACTCATAGCCGGTTTCTTTGTTATTTTCAGTATTTTCTTCTATTCTACCCAAACACTTAAGTCTGCTTCCGATGCGTTCACCTCGGAATCATTAGCTCAGACCTATAGTGCTGCATGGTTATCTGCATCGGACGCGCAATTTGAGCGCTCGGTAGAGAAATTTGATCCAGAGCTGGGTTCTCCTGACATCACTAGGTTTTGGGATCCTTTGGAAAATGTTTTTTCAGCAGAAGGTGATGAAAACCCACTCATCACTGCTTTAGCGGAAGGTCGAACAGACATGGCTAAAGGACTATTTGATCTGGTCTTTGAAGAAGCCATTGAGCTGGAAGAAATTAGTTTTGTGATGGCCTACACAATAACCGGGCGCCAAGTTTATTGTCAGTCTGGCTTGTTTTTGCAAGGTGCAGATCCATGTGGCAAAGAGGCGCGTCCAGATTTTTTCTTGAACTTTGACAGTTTTTTACGCACCTCTATCGATCAACCTACGCGCAATGTTGTGCGTATTACCGACCTCAGTGGCAATAAGGCACTGTCGGTTAATGATTCAATTAGCTTCGGCTTGCGCGATGCAGACGATGAAGCGGTGGCCTTGGTTGTAATTGGTAAAAACCTGGTTGATAACCTTGAGTTGTTCAGTGAAGACTTCGAAGTTCGACTTGCCGTTCGCTCAGGCGGAAAATCAATTAGTCTCGACGAATACTACGGCGATGACGAAATAGTTGAAGAAGAGTACGGGGTTTCGAATCTACGCCTGCTGATTTCCGAAGCTGAGGCTCGCGCCCAGTCGTCCTCTGATGCGACCTTCAGCGATGTGGTTGCGGACCTTGGTGTATCAATGACGTCGATTCCGTTAAGTTATCAAGCTTCGGCAGACGAGATTGGTTTGCTGATATTCAAAGACCAAAGCGAAAATATCGCCCTGCAAACCACCACAACGAATAATACCTACTTCACAATAGCGGCAGTGGCGTTGTTTGTTGTATTGGTTATTCTTTCTTTAACTATTGGCGCATTTGGTCAGATCACTGCGGCCATTGGGATTTTAAGGGGCATGTCTGAGGGCGACTTATCGCTTGAGATGCCTTCAAGAAGCAAGCTTTTGTCTTCTTCGAACGATGAGGTTGGGCGATTATCGCAAACCATAGACCAGTATCGAGAGCATCTTGTGTACTCTGAAGAGCAGCGCGTCGATCGTGGCAGACGCCGCCAAGAACGTGACAATTTGATGTTCTCGAAAATGGAAATTCTGGCCACCGAATTAGATGGCGGTCCAAAAGAAATGATGATCAACGATATTGATCATATGCGTAGTGAATTGGCGTCGGGTGACGATGAAACGAAAGAGCGTGCTTCCATTGAATTGATGGGTGTCGCTTTTTCTCGCATGTCCGACGAAGTGGCATCCCTCATTAATGCACGAACTGAAGAACTTGTGCGTACTAGAGATGAGATAGACAGTTCAATTCGATACGCCGCGCGTTTGCAAAACGCATTGTTGCCTAAAGAATATCCAGGTGACATATCGTTTAAGGTGCATTGGCGTCCTAGAGATTTGGTCGGTGGAGACATCTACTTTGTCCGTAGTCTGCCCGAGCGCGTATACATTGCCGTTGTCGACTGTACTGGTCACGGCGTTCCGGGGGCGTTCTTGTCGATTATTGCTCGCTCTGTATTGGATAAAGCCATTGACGAGACTTACGCGCAAAATGCTGGCGATTATCTGACTAAAGCCAATGAATTGGTGATGGAGACATTAAGTCAGCAAGATGCGTCGAACCAAAAAATTGATGAAGGCTTTGACGGCGGTGTGTGTATATACCATCGTAAAGAGCGCCGATTGGAATATGCAGGGGCTAAATCCTCGCTGTTCTTGGTTGGCGAAGATGGTGCATCAGAAGTTAAAGGTGATAGACGATCTGTCGGTTCTTCTAAGACCTCAGGCGAATTTCAGTTTAATACACACGTAATTGAAAACCTCAGTGGCGCCTTTGTCATGCTAACGGATGGTATTACGGACGTTATGAGTGCTGAAGATAGACCCATAGCATTCGGTAGACGCCGAGTGATGCGCTCATTGCAAAACACCAAACAAGCAACACCAGACAGTTTAGTAACGAACATTATGACTAGTGTCGATCTATATCGTGGGGGCGCGCCTTATCGTGATGACCTAACTTTATTGGCGTTTTCACTTAATGACGATGAATCCAGTTCCCAAGTATCGGAAGTAGAGGAGGTATAACAAATGCAATTAGCAGCTACACAAAGAACCCCCCTGATAGAGATTTCAGCAACCAGTTGCCGCATTGTCGGCGAATGTTACCCTGAAAATATTCAGGAATTTTCCAGCCCGGTCATGACGGAGCTAAGAAGTTCAGTTCCGGACAGCGGTTCTTATACGGTGGAGTTGGAGCTTTTTTACTTCAACAGTTCATCAGCAAAATTTTTCTTCGACTTTTTTGAGTTCTTTGAGGAAAAAGCCGAAAGCGGTGTGGCGGTAAACGTCAATTGGAACTACCGCTTAGACGACGACACCATGCTTGAGGCAGGAGAAGACTTCGCTGAGGATATGATCAAATGTAAGTTTGAGCTTGTTGAAATGCCGAGTGAATCCGGCGCTGATGCTGAAGACGAGTAATCGTTAGGTTCAATAAAATATAAGGATATTTTTAGATGGTAAGTGATGCAACTTTAGAACTACATAAGTTCATGCAAGCGCGAAAGACCCTTTTTTGTTACTCAGGCCCTCTGTCCGAAGATTTGCTAACGTCTATTTCTAACCCCGTAAGGCACCAGCTTTCAGAAACAGACTCTTCAGATAGTGTGGCTAAGAAGGTATTTGGCGTGTTCATTGAGCAAGCACAGAATATTATTCGCTATGCAGATACACGGTCTTCTGCTACTGGCGACGGTGTAGGTACTATTGCTATAAGTCTTACGGATGAAGGTTTTTTGATCGAAGCAGTGAACACCATAGACTCTGAAAAGAGCACCGCGCTGGAAAAGAGCTTGGTCGATCTAAGCATGAAGGACGCCACTGAGCTTCGTAAAATGTATAAAGAGCGTTTACGCAGTGGGCCGCCAGAGGGTTCTAAGGGGGCCGGTTTGGGTTTTATAGAAATGGCTAGGCGTGTGCAGCGTTTTGAATTTGAAATCGCGGAAACCGATAAAGGGCCTGTCTTTGTTTATCGTGGCTACGTCGTCTAGGTTGCACAAATCTCTTTTGGGGCTTCAGACTTTCAGGTTGCCCAATGTTTTTTGGTGAGATTTATATGACTGCGTTGAGACCTAGCATTGTACTAGACAATTGCTGCGCTATAGAAAGCGCAGAGGTGGTCTAAAGCACTAGCTGGAAACGCCGCCCGCTGCTAGATCTGCAAAAGGCTATGCTCTATTGATGCTTTTCGGCTGTGCTATGCCATCATTAGAGCAATGATTCTTGTTTGCTCATGCTTTCTTTTGTGCCTTTTACTTTGTCCAGTGCGCGCAGTAATGAGGCCTCAAACTCTTCTAGATCTTCAATCGATAAAGCTGCGAGATTTGCGTTCAGCGATGAGCTACCTACCTCTAAAGAGATAGACGCTTGAATATCTTCGATGTTTTGCAACGGCTGAAAGGTTCTTACCGGACCTATGCCTTTGAGATTCACTGTAGACAATTCTTGGCAGGGGATTTGGTCGCTGACCAGGGCGTAGGTGTCGAAGGACATCAATATTTCGCCATTTTCCGCGGCCGCTTCTAGTCTTGAGGCAGTGTTAACGCCAGATCCTATAGCCGTATATTCCAATCGCGTTTCGCTACCGAAGTTGCCTACCGTACAAAACCCGGTGGCTATGCCAATGCGCATTTGTAGTGGGCTTTGCAGGCCGTACTGATGCCAATTGTCTTGCAAGCCATGCAGGGTGTCTTGCATCTCTTGAGCCATTTTTACGCAGTTTATTGCGTCTTCCTTGATGCCAGCTGACTCAGGGTCGCCAAAAAATAGCATGATGCCATCGCCAATATATTTGTCGATGGTTGCGCCATAATTGAGTGCTATTTGAGTCATTGTTTCTAGGTAAAGATTCAACATATCTGTCACATCTTCAGACTCAAGGTTTTCTGCAATATTGGTGAAGCCGCATAAGTCAGAGAAAAATACTGTGAGCTTTTTCCGTGAACTGGTTCTAGCGACGGCTTTATTGCCGGTAAAAATAGATTGGTAGAGTTGCGGTGATAGGTATTTTGAAAGCTGGTTAGATAAGCCCTCAAGTTGTTTGTTTGTGTCTTGGGCTTCTTTGGAAAGGGCGGTTAAGCGTTGCTCGCTTTTATCGCTGAGCTTAATAATGCGCTTAGTTGTTCGGAGCAATTTTTTGTATTCTGCGCCTAGTTTTTCATGGTCTGCAGATGTTGCGCTGCCTTGGCTTATGAGTTCTTCAGCAGCCTCTAAAACTTTAGCCTCATGATCAAAAATATCTCCCGAAGACATGGAATTACCTCTCTTTTTTCTTTAATAAGATAACAGAGTGTTGTGCTAAGCCAAAGGAGAAGTCGCCTAATAGAAATAAATAGCCAATAAAGAGTACTCTCAGCAAGCCCGCTTTAGCGCACTTGAACGGTGCGTTTCACGGCGCTGATTTTGTTGACCTGCTGGACCTTAATTACAGCTTTGCAATGAGTTTGTTGTAGTCCTGCCAGTAGTTTGGGTAAGTCTTATTGACCACTGCTTTATCATCAACGCGCAATGCGTGGCTGCAACTTCCAAGCATTGAAAACGCCATGGCCATTCTGTGGTCGTGATACGTGGTCAGCGTGTGTGGGGCAATTTTACTTGGATCTATTTCTTCAATGGTGACGCTGTCTAATGTAGTTTTCACGTCAACTCCCATGGCCCTTAGCTCAGTAGCTGGGCATTCAAGTCGGTCACACTCTTTATGGTGGAGCGACTGTAATCCAGTAATAGTGTTTGAGCCTGGCAGAAGAGGCGACATGGCGATGAGTGTAAGCGCTGCATCTGGCATCGCCTGCATATTTACCTCTTGTAAGGGGCTGAGCTTAGCGGGGCCTACAATGCGTGTATGGCCGCTCCTCTCAACTGTGGCCCCTAGTGCCTCCATGACAGTACAAAATTCATAGTCACCCTGATGCGTAGTCTGGTCGATATTCGTTAAGGTCACACTGCCACAGTGCAACGTAGCAAGCGCACTAAAATAGGTGGCAGCCG
>CAJJAQ010000200.1 GCA_905182095.1 uncultured Pseudomonadales bacterium
ATGCTAAAGGGTACGGGTTTATTTTGCCTGATGACGGGGAAATAGATCTTTTTGCTCACTATTCTGCAATTGCAATGGAAGGCTATAAGTCTTTGAAAGCCGGCGAGCCGGTTGAATTCGAGATAGAAGAAGGTGATAAGGGACTGCACGCGATCAACATCGTAAGCACCAATCCAACACCAGCTGAAGATTCGGAAGAAAGCAATGACGTAGCAGACGCAGCGGAGCAATCTGGGGATTCTGCTTAACAGGGAATTCGCCAGGATATTGGCAAAGCGACTTACTGCGCTTACCTTTTAGCAAAGCACCGAAGCACGTAAGTTAGGGTTCTGGCTTACGAGTTTTAACGTGGGTCAAATTTAATATTTAACCCTTTTTGCCTAACAAAAGGCATTTACCCAATTGCCGGCACTTGTTACCCAGCACGTACCCGCCAGCCTATAAAAGCTGGCGTTAAACAATCCTTACAGTGCCGAAATGGCAGCGTTAAGGATTGCCGAGGGACGCATGGCTTTATCCACTTTATGCGGATCAGGTGAGTAATAACCGCCTACATCAACGGCCTCGCCTTGAGCCGCAAGTAACTGCTCGTTAATCGCATCTTCATTGTCACCCAAAGCTTTGGCAAGGACAGCAAATCTATCAGCCAGTGCGCTGTCTACGCTCTGCCGACTCATTGCCTCAGCCCAATACTTAGCCAAGTAAAAGTGGCTACCACGATTATCTAGCTCGTTTACTTTTCGCGACGGCGATTTATTACTCTCAAGGAATTCGCCAATGGCATCATTGAGCGTGTCACCAAGCAATTTTGCTGCGCTGTTGTTAAAGGTATGCGCTAGATGCTCAAAGGAAGCACCTAGGGCCAAAAATTCACCAAGACTATCCCAGCGTAAGTGCCCTTCTTTCTCAAATTGTTGAACATGCTTTGGGGCTGAGCCACCAGCACCGGTTTCAAACAAACCACCGCCTTCAATCAACGGCACAATGGAGAGCATTTTTGCGCTGGTACCTAATTCCAAAATCGGAAAAAGGTCTGTTAAATAGTCGCGCAAAACATTGCCAGTAACAGAAATCGTATCATTGCCTTCACGCATAACCGCTAGGGTATGCCTGGTAGCTGCAGCAGGTTCCATAATCTTAATGTCTAAACCAGAAGTATCGTGCTGAGGCAGATATTGGCTTATTTTTGCAATCAGCTGCTGGTCGTGGGCACGATCTTCATCGAGCCAAAATATCACCTGGGCACCGGTAGCCCTACCGCGATTTACCGCTAACTTGATCCAGTCTTGTACTGGTGCATCTTTAACTCTGCACAAACGCCAAATATCACCTTCTTCAACATTGTGGCTGTGCAGCACATCTCCAGCGCTGTTCAGCGTGCGCATAACACCGTTTCCTGGCGCTTCAAATGTGGTGTTGTGCGAGCCATATTCTTCAGCTTTTTGCGCCATCAATCCAACATTCGCTGTAGAGCCCATTGTGGTGGGATCGAATGCGCCATTAACCCGGCAGTCGTTGATGGTTTCGGCATATACGCCGGCGTAGCAGCGATCAGGAATTACTGCTTTCATGTCACACAAGTCGCCATCAGGCGCCCACATCTTGCCAGACTCCCGAATAGCGGCTGGCATAGACGCATCAACAATAATATCGCTAGGTACGTGAAGGTTTGATATCCCTCTATCAGAATCTACCATCGCCATGTCGGGACCCGCAGCAAAACACGCATCTAGATCAGCTTTAACTGCTGCCTGCTGGTCAGCGGCAAGAGACTTAATTTTTTCATAGGCATCGCCAATACCGTTATTGGCATCAACACCCAACTGTTCAAACAATTTTGCATGCTTGACGAAAGCATCTTTGTAATAGGCTTTAACGGCGTGACCAAAAATAATCGGGTCGGAGACCTTCATCATGGTGGCTTTTAGATGCAGTGAAAATAGAACGCCATCTTCTGTCCCGGCGATTTGTTCAGCATAAAAATCGCACAGTGCCTTTTTGCTCATAAACGCGGCATCTACTATTTCGCCTTGGCTTACCGCGACGTTACTTGCTAGCACCGTGGACTTGCCCGCCGCAGCCACAAATTCAATACTTAGTGCGTCGTCTTGCTGCATGCTGGCAGACACTTCACTTGCGTAGAAGTCGCCGGCAGACATGTGTGCAACATGAGACTTTGATGAAGTTGACCAAACACCCATGGAATGAGGATGCTTCTTTGCGTAGTCCTTTACCGCAGGGGCTGCGCGGCGATCTGAGTTACCCTCGCGTATTACTGGATTTACCGCACTACCTTTCACCGTGTCATAACGTGCCTGAATTTCTTTTTCAGCATCATTAGTAGGCTCTTCCGGGTATTCGGGCAAATTGTAACCCTTACCCTGCAATTCCTTTACCGCCTCGTGGATTTGCGGATTTGAGGCACTGATATTCGGTAATTTTATAATGTTCGCCGCAGGATCACCGGTGAGAAGGCCCAACTCGGAAAGGTCGTCGGAGATTCTCTGCTCAGGGCTAAGCATTTCTGGAAACGTCGCTATTATTCGTCCTGCTAAGGAAATATCACGGGTTTCAACTTGAATACCCGCAGCGTCTGAAAAGGCTTTGATTATGGGTAGTAACGAGTAGGTGGCTAAGCGTGGGGCTTCATCGGTTTCGGTATAAATAATCTTTTGTTCGTCGCTCATCTAATTCCCCTGCTTATCTTTTCTTAATTAGTCTCACGCGCAAATGTCAAAGTGACTAAAATTCGGCGTGAGCTACTGCTGCAGAGCAAAAATGCTCCGCATTTGATCTCTTTCTGATCGTTCTTTTTGATCGTTCTTTTTGATCGATTTTTGATCGATTTTTGATCTTTACTTATAAGGACCATCGGTATTCGTAGTTCAATCATTGAACTCGAATCGAGCTGAGTCAACCTTGCACCAAACATGCACCAAACATGCGCTGCCACAACAAGAAGCAATGACAGAAACAAATTCGACGGGTTAATTTTATGAAGAAAGAAAAAGAGTAGCGCTGTCTGCTGACCCCATTCCACTCACTCTACCCTCTCGCGGTGACCCAGCAATATAAACCTCGCACCGAATATGTGCAACACAGGACGGCAGTTAGCTGGGTCTTGCTGGGGCTATTTGGGAGATGAATTCAACATTCAACTCCGCACCAGTCGTTGAATTGAAGAGCGCTGGTATGATTATTCGGATGAGGGCTAGCAAGATTGCCATGAAGAGTGAATGGGTTAGTCGTCCCATCGCTTAGCGCGAATCTTGTCCGCATTAGTAGATTCCACCCAACCTTGGCCTAAATCTGACTGTTCATTCTTCCAAAAAACAGCCTCGGTTTTGAGGCAATCCATAACATACTGCGCCCCAGCAAAAGCCGCATCCCTATGAGCTGATGCCACCATTACTAGAACAATTTGCTCGCTAGGCGCCATAGTACCGACACGATGCACCACATGAGTGGCAATTAACGGCCAGCGCGCTTCAGCGTGGTCGAGAATTTGCTGAATACTTTTTTCAGTCATCCCGGGATAATGCTCAAGTGTCAGAGTCTGCACATCGCCGCCATCTCCGGCAACAGCATTGCGATCTCGAACTAGGCCGACAAAACTAGCAATGGCGCCTATATCACTGCCATATTCAAGCCGCATGGCGGTATAAATTGCGTCCACACTAAAGTCTTGTTGCTGAATCTGTATTTGCTGACCCAACTCAGCCTCCTGTAACCGGCGGCAAAAACGCCACCTCATCCCCTGCTGCAAAAACTAGCGCTGCTTCTCGCCAATCGCCTTCAACAAGATTTTGGTTAACCGCCAGACGAATATTTGGCGACAATAAATGATCGAACCCCACATCAGACAAATGCGTCTTTAGCTCTTTAAGTAAAGCTGCAAGATTAGTCGCGTTGATTTGCAATTCTGCTACGCCCACTTGTTCGCGCAGTGAGGCAAAAAATTTAACGTCTATATTCACTCCCGACTCCGCTGCTGAGTGCTGACTCATCTATTGGGACTCGCTCACTGACCCGGGCCGCGACCAATCGCCGCTCTTACCGCCCTGCTTCTCTAGCAGACAGATAGGGCCTATCACCATTGCCTTATCAATGGCCTTACACATGTCGTAAACAGTCAGCGCTGCAACGCTTACCGCCGTCAACGCTTCCATCTCAACGCCGGTCTTACCACTGACTTTACATTCGGCGACAACTCCTAACTCGGTATCGCTCAATTCAGTAAATTCCACACTGACTTTTGACAGTGCCAGCGGATGACATAGGGGTATTAGGTCTGAACAGCGCTTAGCGCCCTGAATGCCGGCAATTCTGGCTACCGCCAGTACTTCTCCTTTCTTCAGCTGATTGTCACGAATGGCCGTCAACGTCGCCGCAGACATTTTTATGCTGCCACTGGCCTTGGCCACACGTTGTGTGACTTGTTTATCACCCACGTCCACCATATTGGCTTCACCGGCTGAATTGATATGACTTAGGGACATGACTCAATACCTTTTGTTAAGCGCACATTATGCAGTCTAGGGACGCCTAGGTCAGGCGCTAAAGCAAAAATTTCACAGTCTTGCAGTGGCCTGAAACGCGGGCAACCGGCGAACCAGCAATTAGCCGCAGAGAAAACCTGACCCAAAAGCCTGCCTGAGGTAATATGCCCTTCCTCGAAAATCATCACTTGGCGAGACAAATGTCCCAAGATCACATCGCTGAAGCAAGCGCGAAAGCCGGCAAACGAGTTGTACTCGGCATGTCTGGTGGCGTGGACTCTTCCGTCGCGGCCCACTTACTCATGGAGCAAGGCTATGCGGTAGAAGGCTTGTTTATGAAGAATTGGGAAGAAGACGATGGCAGCGAATACTGTACAGCAATCACAGACTTGGAAGATGCCCGGGCGGTATGTGAAAAACTCGGCCTAAAACTACATACCGCGAACTTTTCAGCTGAATATTGGGACAACGTATTTGAACATTTTTTGGGGGAATACAAGCGCTGGCGCACACCCAACCCTGACATTTTATGCAATAGAGAAATCAAATTTCAGCAATTTGTCGACTATGCCACCAGCCTCGGCGCCGACTACATTGCCACCGGACATTATGTACGTCGCAGTGGCGGCCTAGATACCCAACAACCCTTCAAAATATTGAAAGGCGTTGATGACAAGAAAGACCAAACCTATTTCCTGCAGGCAGTACCCGCAAAGCAGTTGGAAAAATGTCTGTTTCCACTTGGCGATTTAGAAAAAACTAAGGTCCGCGAAATTGCCTCAGACCTTGGACTTGCTAATGATAAGAAAAAAGACAGCACTGGTATTTGTTTCATTGGCGAACGCAGATTTGCGGATTTTCTTGCCACCTATATAAAGGACGTTCCAGGACCCATTAAGGACAAGCAAGGTAGAACCTTAGGCGAACACCGCGGCCTGCACTACTACACCCTAGGCCAGCGTCAGGGCATTAATATTGGTGGCGTGGCTGGACGCAAGGAACGCCCTTGGTATGTCTGTGCCAAACAGCCCCAGGCAAATACTCTCATCATCAGTCAGGAGCAAAGCGATCTGCTCGGCGATTGGTTGCATGCAGATGATGCCAATTGGCTAGTAGAACCGAGTTTTCCGCTAAAATGTCATGCCAGAATTCGTTACCGCCAAGAAGATCAAGCATGCCAAATAAGCCAAGCAGCCAATGGCCGACTATTGGTTAAGTTTGAACAAGCCCAAAGGGCGATTGCACCGGGACAATATGTGGCCTTGTACGATAATGACCAGATGATCGGCGGCGCAGTAATAGAGCACGCGGACAAAAGATAAACCCTTGAGTTATTCTTATATAGCGTTTTTTTTGCAACAAAAAATTCAAATAACAAATTTTTAACGAGTTAAGAACTATGAGCCAAATTGATTCAATCTTCGCCATTTCTGCCATCGACGGGCGCTACCGCAGCAAGGTAGAAAACCTCGCGCACATAACCAGCGAATTTGGCTTGATCAAGTACCGTACAGAGGTTGAATGTCAGTGGGTACTGTTTCTCAGTGACTGTACCGAGATACCAGAAATACCTCGCCTTGAAGCTGCGGATCGTGCTTTTGTCACCGCTATTGCAGCCAATTTCGATGCCGTTGGCGCTGCCCGCATCAAAGAAATTGAGGCCACCACAAACCACGACGTGAAAGCCGTAGAATACTACCTAAAAGAACAGTTTGCCCTGCGCCCTAACCTGCAGGCGATCAATGAGTGGGTACACTTTGGCTGCACCTCAGAGGACATAAACAATACCGCTTATGGACTCATGGTAAAGGCCGGCGTTGAAGATGTATTACTCGTGCACATGGACCAATTAATAAAGGCGATCGATGACTTGGCTCAGGAGTATGCCGAGCTGCCAATGTTATCTCGCACCCACGGCCAAACTGCGTCCCCTACAACTTTAGGCAAGGAAATGAAAAATGTTGCTGTGCGCCTGCATAGACAGCGTAAACAACTTGCCGCAGTAGAAATATTGGCAAAATTTAATGGCGCGGTCGGCAACTTCAACGCACACCTCAGCGCTTACCCGAATTTGCCATGGGCAGATTTATCCGCACAATTCATTCAGCGCCTAGGCTTGGTCAACAACCCTTGGACCACACAAATAGAGCCTCATGACTATCTGGCAGAAGTTTTTCATTGCATCATGCGTTTCAACCAAATTGTGCTCGATTTCGATCGCGACATTTGGAGTTACATTTCTATCAACTATTTCAAACAACGCAAAGTCGAAGGCGAAACCGGCTCCTCCACTATGCCGCACAAAATCAACCCAATCGATTTTGAAAACTCTGAAGGTAATATTGGCTTGGCAAACGCCCTACTCGATCATATGGCCAGCAAACTGCCGGTATCGCGCTGGCAAAGAGACCTTTCGGATTCAACGGTGCTGCGCAATATTGGTTCGTCGTTTGCCCATTGTGGTATTGCTTATCAAGCAACTCTAAAAGGTCTTTCGCGATTAGATGTTAACCCAGCGGCCATTGCAGCAGACCTTGATGACAGCTGGGAAGTTTTGGCAGAACCGGTGCAAACCGTTATGCGCAAATACGGCATGAATGAGCCCTATGAGCAACTCAAAGCGGTGACTCGCGGACGCAGTTTGAATGCAGATTTATTTTTAGAAATACTCGATGAATTGGGACTGCCAGAAGCTGCCCAAGCCGAACTGCGAGATCTACGCCCAGATACTTATATTGGTATCGCCAGCGAGCTAGCAAAACGAGACTTTGAGTAAGCGAAACAAAAAGGTGCATGGGGGAAAAACTTTGCACCAATTTGAGATACTATTTCTTCCCCAATTAGCCATTTTTTGCACTGCTGGGCACGCTAGAATAAAGTCGCGAATTAGCCAATAAAAGCACTTAGACGAGAACCCTAAGGTGAACGCTAACAACGACTTTTGCGATATAGATTTGAAATATAGATTAAAGATTAAAGACATAGAGAAGGCTAAATAGCCAAAATTTTGCAGCAAATTAGGTGCTGCGTTAATCATCATGATGGACCAATAATAGATGAATCATTTACACCGTAAACCACTTGCCGGCACCAAACTAGACTACTTCGATACCGAGGCCGCCATTAATGCTATACAGCCGGGTACTTATGCAACTCTGCCCTACACGTCGCGTGTATTGGCCGAAAACCTAGTCCGTCGTTGTGATCCAGAGTTACTTACAGCCTCACTAGAACAAATTGTTTTCCGTAAGCAGGACTTGGATTTTCCATGGTTTCCAGCACGAGTGGTTTGTCATGACATCCTTGGACAAACAGCCCTTGTGGATTTAGCGGGCCTCAGAGACGCCATTGCCGCCAAGGGCGGTGACCCATCCAAGGTCAACCCAGTGGTGCCTACACAGCTGATCGTTGATCACTCTTTGGCTGTCGAGCATGCCGGTTTTGAAACCGACGCATTCGAAAAAAACAGGTCCATAGAAGATCGTCGTAATGATGACCGTTTCCACTTTATTAATTGGACCGCTACGGCTTTTGAAAATGTCGACGTTATTCCACCCGGCAACGGCATCATGCATCAAATTAACCTCGAACGAATGTCGCCAGTTGTCCATGCCAAAGACGGTGTAGCTTTCCCTGACACCCTTGTGGGTACAGACAGTCATACGCCTCACGTAGATGCACTAGGAGTCATAGCAATTGGTGTTGGCGGCCTCGAAGCGGAAAGCGTCATGCTAGGCCGCGCCTCCTACATGCGCCTACCAGATATCATTGGTGTGGAGCTAAGTGGCAGAAGACAACCAGGCATCACAGCAACAGACATCGTCTTGGCCATTACCGAATTTTTACGTGAACAAAAAGTGGTCTCTTCTTACTTAGAATTCTTTGGTGAGGGCGCCAACGAATTGACGCTAGGCGATCGCGCGACCATTTCCAATATGACGCCTGAATTTGGCGCAACCGCCGCCATGTTCTATATCGATAAGCAAACAATCGAATATCTACAGTTAACTGGCCGCGACCCAGAGCAAGTCAAACTGGTAGAAACCTACGCAAAGGCTACTGGGCTCTGGGCCGACAGTCTGACCACAGCAGTATATGAACGCACCCTGACATTTGATCTTTCAAGCGTAGGCCGCAACATTGCTGGGCCTTCAAACCCACACAGAAGAGTGGCCACTGCGGATTTGGCCAAGCTGGGAATTTCAGGCGTTGTAGAGAATGTCGAAGGCGAGATGCCCGATGGTGCAGTGATTATCGCCGCCATCACCAGTTGCACGAACACCAGTAATCCTCGCAATGTTATTGCAGCAGCGCTCATAGCGCGTAATGCCAATGCGTTAGGATTGACTAGAAAGCCTTGGGTTAAAACGTCTTTGGCCCCGGGCTCAAAGGCGGTGCAGCTTTATTTAGAGGAGGCCGATTTGCTTAAAGAACTAGAAGCACTTGGCTTTGGCATTGTCGGTTTTGCCTGCACCACATGTAACGGCATGAGTGGTGCATTGGACCCTGTAATTCAACAAGAAATTATCGACCGAGATCTATACTCAACCGCTGTACTATCCGGCAATCGTAACTTCGACGGACGCATACACCCCCAT
>CAJJAQ010000201.1 GCA_905182095.1 uncultured Pseudomonadales bacterium
TCTAGTAAAGAGCTCGTGCCAGAGGAAGTGCGCAGATACTTAACAGAAGAAGGTTTTAGTAACGGTACTGTGCAAACCTTTGGTTCAAATACTGAATTGTTAATTCGTATGCCGCCTCAGCCTTCAAGTGCTGTCGATGAGGCAGCAATTGCGCAAAGCCAAGCTCAGTTAGGCGATGATATTTTTCAGGCGCTGCTAGCCCAGTACCCCGAAATGGTATTGCGTCAATCGAATTATGTGGGTCCGGCCGTGGGCGATGAACTTGCCAATGATGGCGGTTTAGCGCTGCTTACTGCTTTGATCGTAGTGATGTTTTATATTTTACTGCGCTTTACCAAACAGTTTTCTGTCGGTGCAGTGGTGGCTTTAGCACATGACGTAATCATCGTACTGGGTTTTTTCTCGCTGTTTCAATGGACTTTTGATCTAACCGTTTTAGCCGCGCTGCTGGCCGTAATAGGGTATTCCCTCAATGACACCATTGTTGTCAGTGATCGAATCAGAGAGAACTTTCGTAAAGTCCGCAGAAGTTCGCCAGTAGACATCATTAACACGTCATTGAATCAAACCCTTGGCCGTACATTGGTGACTTCAATGACAACATTGTTTGTGTTGTTGGCTTTGCTGTTTGCCGGTGGTGAAGTGATTAGGGGCTTTGCTTCAGCGCTATCAATTGGTGTGCTTGTGGGTACCTACTCATCTATCTATGTCGCAGCTAATGTGTTGTTAATGATGAATATCAGCAGAGAAGATTTACTTGTGCCCGAACCTGAGAAAGATGGTAATGAAGATGGCAGCTATCCGTAGATAGCTGCTCGATTGTTAGTCGTTGGCTCGGGCGTTAGCCAACTGCTAGTTGTTTTCTTTGAAGACCTGAATCAAATTGCGAAAGCATTTTGGATTAGCGGCGGCAATGTCGCCGGTTTCCCAAAAGTTTTCCCCGCCTTTTAGATCGCCAATAAAGCCTCCAGCTTCGCGTACCAGAACAATTCCTGCTGCAACGTCCCATTTGCTTAGGCCCATTTGCCAAAAACCGTCCAAACGTCCAGCTGCCACATAGGCTAGATCTAACGCTGCACTGCCGCTTTGGCGAACGCCTCGGCAGGCAGCGGTTATGCTTGTTACCGAAGCCATATGTGCGTCAAGTCTGTTTTCAACGCTACCTGGGGAAATAGATGTGGCCAGTACACAGTCTTCTATTTTGGCCCGAGCGCTTACGCGAATACGCTTGCCGTTGACTTGTGCACCAGAGCCTCTGCTAGCAACAAACTCTTCACCACGTACAGGGTCCACTATTACGCCGTGTTCGTGATGCAAACCTTTCATAATGCCAATAGACACACTGAAATGCGGAATGCCTTGGAGAAAATTCAGCGTGCCGTCCAATGGGTCGATAATCCAAGTAAATTCGCTGTTGCCCTGTATAGATCCGCTCTCTTCAGCCAAAATGTTGTGGGCAGGGTAAGTTTCTCGTATCTGTTCTATGATTATAGACTCTGCCATTCGGTCGATATTAGAGACAAAATCGTTGCGGCCTTTAGACTCCACCTCAAATTCATCCGGTCGATCCATTGAGCGGGAAATGTAGTCAGCGGCTTTGCGAGCTGCTCGAAGGGCGATATTTGCCATCGGTTGCATAATTGGGTCCAGAATGAGGGTGAGTAAGCGGGCGCTATGCTAATGCCTGAAGGCCGACATGCCAAACTAAACTATGAGGACATTGTGCTAGATAGAATAAAAATTGTATTAGTTGAACCCAGCCACCCAGGAAATATTGGTGGTGCCGCCCGAGCGATGAAAACTATGGGTTTAAATCAGCTGGTTCTGGTTAACCCCGGTCGGTATCCAGACCCTCAGGCAGATTGGCGTGCGGCAGGGGCTATGGATGTCTTAGATTCAGCAGTGGTGGTAGATGATCTCGCTACAGCGCTAGCGGGCTGTCGCTTTGTCCTAGGCACTAGTACGCGTATGCGATCTATTCCCTGGCCGGTTATCAGTGCCAAAGAAATTGGTGCGGTGCTTGCCGAGCAGCCAGAAGATGCCGAAATAGCCATTTTATTTGGGCGTGAAGACAGCGGGCTAAGTAATGAAGAATTGCAAAGTTGCCATGCGCACATGCAAATTCCTTCGTCGGAAGTTTATGGTTCATTAAACTTGGCTATGGCTGTTCAGGTGGTGTGCTACGAAATTTTTCAATATCACATAGAAAGTCCTGAGATTAACTCAAATATAGCTGCTAAAAATTTGGCAAAAGAGGGGGAGCGGGTGGAAGCTTCTAACCTCGGAATGCGCATATGGGATAAAGATCCTGCGACTGTTGAGCAGTTTGACGCGCTTATGCTTCACTGGGAGGAGACTCTTGTGAGTAGCGGATTCATCAAGGCGGGAAATCCAGGCAATACTCTGACGCGATTAAGGCGGATGTTTATGCGTCACCAGTTGGATGAAACCGAGGTGCAAATTATGCGTGGCGCGTTAAGTCAATTCGCTGAAAATGCTGCGGCTAAGCCTATTAAGTGATGTTCTAGCCATTTTTGACCAGAGGAATCAACAACGCTGTAAACATCGTTTTTGCAATGGGGTTGCAAATTGCGGCGGAACGGGTTGAACTAGCGGTTATGAAAACTGTAGTAATCATTAATTCTAAAGGTGGCTCTGGGAAGTCTACTTTAGCCGTGAATTTGGCAGCAAACTTTGCTCTAAAAGGTCAGAACCCGGCGATACTGGATCTGGACCCCCAGGGGTCGAGTATGCGTTGGTTGCAAAACAGACCTGCTGATGCGCAGTTAATTCATGGTATTGCGGGGTACGAAAAAAAATCCACTATGACCCGAGCATGGCAACTGCAGCCACCTGAAGGCACCAATCCGCTGATAGTTGATACACCAGCGGGTTTGGATAGAAATGGTTTGGCGGCAACAAGCCGCGGAGCCGATGCTATTCTTATTCCAGTTATGCCCTCAGATATAGACATTCATGCTGCAGTGAATTGTATTTCGGACCTTCTGCTAACAACCAAATCTGATATGACCCAGCGGCGCATAGGCATTATTGCTAACAGAGTCCGCGCCAATACAAGGGTATACGCGCGTCTAGAGCGATTTCTGCGTAGTTTAGACATTCCTCTAGTGGCAACCTTTAGAGATTCGCAAAATTATACCCGTAGCGCAGAACTGGGTATTGGTATTAGCGAGATGCCGTTATGGCAAGTACGTAAAGATGTCGGTGCTTGGAAAGAACTCTATAGCTGGTTAGACAGCACGCTGAACGATGTTACAAATGTGCGCGCACTACCCAGTCGCATGGGTCTTAGGGCGGTGCCGTCTGCCGCTGCCCCAACCGCAAATTAAATTGTTCTTTGCTTTCGGCGGAAGCCCAGATAATGACTGAGCGCCGCTGGTTGCAGTGGACAAAATTGCAAAGGGTTTAATTTTTTCGGTTGTGCACCCAAATTCTCGATAATATGTTCACCATGTAACCGCAGGGTGTATAAAATCACCTGCCAAACCTAGCGCAAATTTGTTGCCGTACCGTGTAGTTAAAGTTTATTTACCATAGAACAAAGACGCCTATTAGATGACTGATCCAATTTACCTTGATTATGCTGCTTCTACGCCCGTAGACCCTAGAGTGGCGCAGATTATGAGTGAACATATGACCATGGCGGGGGTATTTGGTAATCCTGCGTCGCGCTCACATGTGTACGGTTGGCAGGCGGAAGAAGCGGTTGAGGAAGCACGAGTGCAGGTAGCCGCAGCTTTAGCCGCTGACCCTCGGGAAATAGTTTGGACCTCAGGCGCCA
>CAJJAQ010000202.1 GCA_905182095.1 uncultured Pseudomonadales bacterium
GGGCCACCTGATGGATTGTCGATTAACGTTGCACCCATTGGTACCCGGGCCATCAGCAGTCGCGATGCCATAATGTCAGCTGGCGCTGGTCTTTTGCGTATGCGCACTGCGATATCCGGATGCTCTATTAATTCCACGCCAAAAGCTTTGGCAATACATACGGCGGTAATATCATCGTGAGTGGGCCCTATGCCGCCTGTGGTAAATACATAGTCAAATTCTTGCCTGACTTCATTGACGGTATCGATGATGGTTTTTTCTATGTCCGGTATGACTCGGCAGTGCCTAATTTGAATGCCCCATTTACCCAAGGTCTTAGCGATGTAGTTGAGGTTTATATCTTGAGTACGGCCTGAAAGGATTTCATTGCCAATAATCAGAACACAAGCTGTGACTGCACTTTTCATATCCGTATTGCTCTTTTGTTATCTAATTTTGCCTACAGTTTAGCAGATGCCCAAGCTCCAGACTTGGGCCAATTGGAATGTGTAGGTTAACGATACCTACATCGCACAAAGGGAATTTGCGCTGGCTATTTGTTCTGGAAGTTCGGCTGACGCTTGGCTGCGAAGGCTTTTCTGCCCTCCTTGTAGTCTTCGCTATTGAAGCACGCATCTATCATGGCGCGTACTTCAGCCACTTCTTCAGCTCGACTGTCGCGTTCCCAAGCGTTGATCGTAGCCTTGGCGGCTTTCACCGTTAGTGGGGCGTTCGCTGCAATGTTCAGCGCGTATTCAACGCAAACTTTTTCTATATCTTCGCGCGCATGAATAAAGTTGATAATGCCCATTTCTTTGGCTTCAATAGCGGGCATAAAGCGCCCAGAGAACATTATGTCTCGTGCATTGCTTGGCCCCACTAGGCGCGCCAACTTAGCTAGCCCTTCAAACTCGTAACCTAAACCCAGCTTTGCAGCAGGAATGCCAAAGCGCGAATCTGGTGTGGCAAATCTTATGTCTGCGGACAATGCGGTAGCCAAGCCGCCGCCAATGCAGTATCCCTCGATTAACCCAATTAGAGGTTTTTCGATTTTGTTCAGCCAGTGGGTAGCCCGCCCAGCAATCTTGCCGTAGCTTTCGCGCTGCTCGGAGTTAGAGCGCTTTTCGTCGAACTCCGAAATATCCGCGCCAGAAACAAATGCCTTGCCGCCTGCGCCGCGCATAATCACCACTCGAACTGCTTGGTTTTCTGCAAAATGCTCAAGAATATCGCCAATCCCTTGCCACATTTCTAAGGACAATGCGTTATGTCTTGCTGGATTATTAAATGTCATCCAGCCAATGCCGTCGGCAACATGGGCTTGCATGCGCTGGGTTGAAAGCTCTAGTGGCATATCCATCTCCTATAATTTCCTTTTATACTGATCTAGTGGCTGGACGCCTACTAGGCCTCCCTCGAGAACAATCTGTAGATTAATAGGCAGATGATTTTGTTCCCCACCTTAGGCCTGACGGTAAAAGGTATGTCAGGAGTACTTTCAATAACAATCAAAAGTTGAGAATTATGGATTTTGCTTTAACAGACGAACAAGAGTTGATTCGCGATGCAGTGGCCAGGGTATGTGCAGATTTTCCCGATGAATATTGGTCCGAGAAAGATACCAAACACGAGTTCCCTTGGGATTTTTATAATGCCATGTCTGAAGCGGGGTGGATTGGCGTTGCTATTCCTGAAGCCTATGGCGGCAGTGGGCGCGGTATAACCGAAGCCAGTATCGTTCTGGAAACTGTTGCAGCCAGTGGCGCTGCGATGAATGGTGCGACACCACTGCACCTTTCCATGTTCGGGATGGAGCCGGTTGTTAAATACGGTACCGAGGAGATGAAGCAAAAATATTTACCTCGAGTTGCCAGTGGCGAAATGCACGTAGCCTTTGGTGTGACAGAGCCAGACGCAGGTACCGATACCACTTCTATCACCACTTTCGCACGTCGCGAGGGGGACAATTATATTGTGCGAGGCCGCAAGGTCTGGACGACTAAAGCTTTACAGTCAGAACGAGTACTATTGTTGGTGCGCACGACGCCAAAAGATAAGGTGGATCGTAAGACCGACGGCATGACATTGCTGCTGGCCGAGCTTCAACGCGACGAAGTGACAATCTCGCCCATTGATAAGGTGGGTCGTAATGCAGTGGCTACTTGTGAAGTGGTGTATGACGATTTGCCGGTTAAAGTAACGGACAGAGTGGGTGAGGAGGGTAAGGGCTTCAGTTATCTGATTTCAGGTCTCAATGCCGAACGTATTCTCATTGCTGCTGAAGCCTTAGGGATTGGTAAAGCTGCGTTGCGGCGAGCAGTTAATTACGCCAATGAGCGAGTAGTTTTTGGCCGTCCTATTGGCAAAAACCAAGGCGTAGCTTTTCCATTGGCCGAAGCAAAGATGCGTTTAGATGCTGCTGAGTTAATGATTCGTAAGGCAGCTTGGATGTTAGATAACGGTCAAGCCTGTGGCGCTGAAGCAAATATGGCCAAGTGGTTGGCCGCAGATGCCTGCTTCCAGGCCGCTGACCAAGCCATGCAAACTCATGGCGGCTTTGGCTATGCCAAAGAATATCATGTTGAGCGCTACTGGCGTGAAGCGCGCCTAATGCGCATTGCGCCCATCTCTCAAGAAATGATTCAAAACTATGTTTCCGAACATGTGTTGGGTTTGCCCAGATCTTATTAAAAAGGTCTTACTAGCAAGCCCCTTCAAATTGCCTAACTCTAGGGCGTGAGCCGTTGGTTCGCTAAACGCTTGAGCGTGTAGGTGCTGTCTACACGCTAGGCATTGTCTTGGTTGCGAGGTTAAACATAAGTCTAAAGAAAGCCACCAATGGCCGAACCGCCGAGGGTTTTTAGTTCATTGCTCTGGGTGCAGTGCTCTCTAGCACTACAAGGGCTGCGGCGTGGCTATGCGCTTTGTTGATGTTCTTCAGCACACAATGTGCAGCATCTTGATTAACCGGCCGAGGTTGCACGCGGTTGCGACGGGACCCTATGGTTGAAAAAGCTAACACCGATTTTAACTGCAATTTGCAAATTTTAAGTGAATGGTGTTTTGCACCCACCGGCCGTAGCTAAATTTGCATATTTGGCTATTTGTGAATTTTGGTAAAAGCAGAATTGCACAGGAGAAAACACTTTCTGTTTAGCTACCTAAAATTTCAGCAACCCGACTGCGCAATGCTGGAATGATCTTCTCCTCTACCCAGGGATTTTTTTTCAGCCAAATTGTATTGCGTGGACTAGGGTGGGGGAGCGTTATAAAAGTGGGAAGATATTGCTCCCAGTCGGCGACTATTTCCTGCAGGGTGGTAGAGGATTTGGGCTTGAGATGCCAATCAATGGCGTAGCGTCCAATGGCAATGGTCAATTCTATATCGACTAAATGAGCCAACAGCGTCGCTCTCCACAATTCCGCGCACTCAGGTCTGGGAGGTAGGTCTCCGCCTTTGCCGCGGCCGGGATAACAAAATCCCATGGGGATGATGGCGACCAATTCTTCATTGTAGAAAGTGTCGCGGTTTATACCGAGCCAGTGACGAAGACGTTCGCCGCTAGGGTCGTTGAATGGAATGCCCGTTGCATGCACAGCGGTGCCCGGAGCTTGTCCGACGATGAGAATTTTGGCTCGTGGATTGGCCTGAAATACTGGCCTTGGTCCAAGTGGCAGATGCGCTGAGCAATGCACACAAGCGCGTATGTTCTCAGTTAGATTTACAAATTCGATCGGCGTTGCTATGTTCATATTCACCGGTAATTTTTTGCAGAATGATTTTTACCCCGCTCTTGCACGCGTGCATCTGTACTGATTCAGCTGGTACAAGTGCATAGACTCAGAGCCCCATTAAGTCGGCTCTATCTAAGGTGTTTTGCAACATACGAATACTTGCAGCATCTACCATAACGCCATCTACGTTGATTGCGCCTAAACCTTCCTCTAACGCCTGCTCGTAGGCGGCTTTTTGCTTACGAGCGGTAGCCAGAGTTTCGCTGTCTGGAGAGAATGTTCGTTGCATGGTTTCAATTTGACTAGGATGGATGGCCCATTTTCCGGCCATTCCTAGCGTAAGTGCGTGCTTACTTTCTCGGCTAAGTATGGCTAAATCCTTGAAATCCGCGTAGGGCCCATCTATGGGGTCTAAGCCAAAGGCTCGGCACGCGATGGTCATTTTGTAGCGTGGGTAGTGCCAGATATCTGGCGGGTAATCGCCGGTACTGCCTACAGATTCTAGCTGCATTTGTTGGCTGGCAGAGTAATCCCCCATGCCAAATGTCATGGCTTCCAGCCGGTCAGAGCTAGCTGCAATTGCTTCAACATTCATCAAACCTTCAACGTCTTCTATCAGACACTCAATGCCAATACGCTTGACTAGCCCGAGCTTCAGTTCCAGTTGATCAAGCAAACGGTGAAGAAATTGCACATCTGCAGCGCACTTGGTTTTGGTCAGCATGATGGTGTCTAAGCGTGCACCGGCGCCAGTAACCACTTCAATTACGTCGTCGTGACACCATTTGGTCTGCACGTCGTTGATCCGCACACAGAGTACTTTAGCTTGCCAAGTTAAGGTGTTTAGAGCATGCACCACTTGCCCGCGTGCCGCGGCTTTGGCATTGGGGGCAACGGCATCTTCCAGATCTAACAAAACTTGATCTACTTCGGTTGCTGCGGCTCTAGTCATCATTTTTTCTGAGCTGCCCGGCACTGAAAGAATGCAGCGACGAGGTCGTTTGGGTTGCAGTTGCATAGTGCTCCTTGGTCTTTTTTGCGGTTATACGCTTTACCCTAGAAAGTGAGTTTACTTGATCAGAGTTTCAAATGAGAGATTGTATAAACGCAGCGACAGCCGCGTTGAAGTCAGTTGATGCTTCCATATTCACCCCATGACCTGCGTCAAAACTGACGCACTGAAGGTTCGCCATATTCTCTATTGCCCATTGCTTATTAGTCTTAAAGCGACGTTCTTTATCTCCTGCACAGAGCAGTACTGGGCGAAGGTTGTGTGGCGCAATGTCCCTAATGCAAGTATTCGGATTAGTCGCCAGTAGGGTATTGGCCACACCTATGGGCGAAAATTTATTCGCATCTAGCATCAACGCGGCATATATGTGGGCGGGCAAAGTTTTCGCGCGGCGTGGGTGGACGGGGATTTTTTCGATTGCAGCAATGCCACCCTGCCTAATTTTTTCGCTGCTCTTTGGCGCAGTAGTCTTCCAGTCGAGTATTTGCGCCTCGTCCGCCAGTGCTGAATTAGAGTTGGTGAAGATATGACCAATGACATGTTCTGCATAGTCATGGGCATAGCGAATGGTTAGCCCTGCGCCTAACGAATATCCACAGACGAACCATTTTTCAGCGCCTAAAGCTTTGCGTATCGCTTCAAACTGCAGGCCATAGGCTGCGGGGCTATAGTATTGCAGTTCCTCTGGTGCGGGTGAGTCGCCGTGGCCCCAAAGATCAACCGTTACCGGCTGGCACACTCCAGCTAGTGCTTGTAGGTTATCCAGCCATTGCGCACTAGACGATATGAACCCATGCAGTAACAGTAGGTATGGGCCACTGCCAGGATGAACTGTATAGGCAAGTTGATAGGTGGTTTTAGTTTCGTCTGTAGATTGGGTCATTGAATGCAGGGCTATGCAGTTAAAAACCTCATGCTACCATGCAAAAAAGCAATGACATTAGACGCTGGCGATAAAGGCGTTAGGAAGAACAGGGGAGAACATATGACTTTCGATCTATTGGTTAAAAATGGCACGGTAATTGACGGCTCAGGTAACCCTGGTTATCGAGCAGATGTGGGCGTAGTGGACGGTAAAATAGCCGCTATTGGCCGGCTTAGCGGCAAGTCTAAGCAGACTGTCGATGCTGAAGGCCACATTGTCTCGCCGGGGTTTGTTGATGGTCATACCCATATGGACGCCCAAGTGTTTTGGGACCCTATTGGTTCCTGTTCTTCTTATCACGGTGTTACCAGTGTGGTCATGGGCAACTGCGGATTTACCTTGGCACCTTGTAAGCAAGAAGATGCGGATCTAGTGTTTAAGAACTTGGAACGTGCTGAGGATCTTTCTCGCGACGCCATGCTGGAAGGCATTGATTGGAGCTGGGAAACCTTTCCGCAGTTTTTAGATGCCGTAGATGACTTACCCAAAGGCATTAACTATGCAGGGTATATTGGCCACTCCGCACTGCGCACCTATGTGATGGGCGAGCGAGCCTTCGTCGACCAAGCCAGCGAAGACGAAGTGCGCAAAATGCAAAACATTGTTAAGGAAGCCATGGGCGCTGGCGCAATAGGCTTTTCTACTTCCCGAACCTTTAATCACCTAACTGCTGATGATCTGCCCGTGGCCAGTCGTATTGCTCATTGGGATGAGGTTCGCGCCATTGTTAATGCCGTAGGTGAAACCGGTAAAGGCATATTTGAAATTGCTGGAGAAGCACCGGGGCGCGACCCAGAACGGATTCGCGAGTATCAGCAGCGCCTGATGAATTTAGCAGTGGAATCAGGTGTACCACAAACCTGGGGCATGTTTAGCGTGCGTGCAGCCCCTGATCTTTGGCGTCCCTATTTTGATCTGTTAGATGAAACCGCAAGAGCCGGTGGGCGAATGTATGCCCAAGTGCATACCCGCGCGCTGTCAAGTTTGCTGTCTTTCCAAACTAATACACCTTTTGATAACTGGGAGTATTGGTCAGAATTTCGACAATTACCCTTGGCGGAACAAGCTGTGAAACTGCGCGACCCTGTGATTAAGGCCAAGCTAATAGAAGTTGCCAGTCGCGAGTACACCGGGCCACGGGTTGTCGGCGCTGAGGCCCGTCCGCCAGAGTGGGACTTTATTTACCCCATGGATGACATGGTGTACGACAAGCCTTCCATGGCACAACTCGCCAAAGAGCGAGGTAAGCACCCTGTTGAGTTAATGATTGATATGTCATTGGAAAG
>CAJJAQ010000203.1 GCA_905182095.1 uncultured Pseudomonadales bacterium
ACAGAGAACGCCATATTGGTGCGAAGGTAATCGAAACCGAATTCATTATTAGTGCCGTAAGTAATATCAGAGCGATAGGCTAGCAATTTTTCAGGGGTAGGCTGATTAGACTGAATAACACCAACACTCAGCCCTAACGCTTCATAAATAGGCGCCATCCAGTCAGCATCACGCTTCGCCAAATAGTCGTTAACCGTAACGACATGAACACCTTTACTGGTGAGTGCGTTTAAGTAACAGGGCAAGGTTGCCATCAAGGTTTTGCCTTCGCCAGTACGCATTTCTGCAATGCGTCCTTCGTGCAATGTGATGCCACCAATCAACTGCACATCAAAGTGGCGCATGCTTTTGGTCCGCTTGGCTGCTTCACGAACTGCAGCAAAAGCCTCGGGTAATAATTGGTCTAGAGACTCGCCAGCATCAATTCTGGCGCGCAGATCTGCGGTAAATTGGACAAGGTCGGTACTGGAATCAAAGTTCGCTTCTTGGTTATTCACCAAATCAACGATTTTTTGCATACGAGCAAGCTCACGTTGATTTTTTGTACCAAATAGTCTTTTTAGAAAATTAGCCATGGTCTAGATGTGCGTACGCAAAAAATAAGGTGGAGCATTGTAGCGGTTGAATGGCAATTTCCATACCGTCAAATTCAACCTTAGGGCGTTTTATTGGGTCAAATTGTAGAACTACAATTCAACGACCCAACTTATCCTTGATTAACAAATTTCGCGGGGTTTATGGCTTTACCTTTACGCAACACTTCAAAATGTACATGAGGGCCGGTAGATCTACCGCTGCTACCCATATAGCCGATGACGTCGCCTCGTTTTACTGTTTGTCCTGGAGTAACCAGCAGTGAGTCGTGATGTCCGTAGCGAGTACTCACATCATTACCGTGATTGAGTTCTACCATCATGCCATAACCATCGCGCCTACCAGCGTAGGTAACCACGCCGTTTGCTACGGCAATAACATCAGAACCATGGCGCCCGGCAAAATCCATTCCGGCGTGCCATGCTTGCTTGCCGTTAATTGGATCTACGCGCTTACCAAAGGGCGAAGACATCCAACCTTGGGAAATAGGTCTGCCCGTTGGCTGGGTTCCAGCGTCACTGTAATAGCCGAGCAAAACGTCATCCAGAATGCCTAGCTCTTTTTCGCTACGCTCAAGACGGGTGGATAGTAAGGATAAGTCGCTCTCGAGATCAGCCCAGGCAATAATTTTTTGACCGGGCTCTATTGGCCCACCCTGAGCAGGCGGTTGGTCAAAACTGAATTCGTCTTGGGGTAAACCAGTGGACTCGTGCATATAAGAGGCAAGGGCCTCCATGCGCCAAAGCCTGCCTTGCATTTCCGCCAATTGACGACCCACCGCTTGGCTCTGCGCCTCAGACTCATTTTGCAATTCGGCAACTAGATCTTTTTGCTCTGCCAGTTGGCCGCGCCAACTGCTTATGACATCAGAGTCGACAAAGTCACGTTGCACCATCATTGCGCCTGAAAGGTAAACTCCAGTACAAAAAGCCACAAAAAATAGAGCAAAAAACCTACCAGCCCACGGGCTAATGGAGAAGTTTTTTGGATCACCTAATTTATCGATCAATACGATTTTCATGCAGTATTAAATTTCATCTTCTAAAACGTTACCGAACATAACAAAAAGTCGGCCAGCTTGACATTACCTTTAGTGCTCTAAATCAATACAAATGGATAAAACACTCAACATGATCTTCAACATACTCATGCTTGGACGGCCCAACACAGGGCAAACGCCACGCATCGTTCTATGAGGCAATGTGCATATGGCCGTTAGCAGGAGTCAAATAATGGCGGTTTCGCCCCAAATTTCAAATTACGAACACCCCGTTAGGCTATATTTTTCAACCACCTATAGAAAAAGCCGCTAATAAAACCTCTGCTCAACTTTGATTAGTGAACGCTTGCTCACTATCGTTTTTTGCAGGCGAATTCCTACAACAACCGATAGGTCATCAAAATGATTCAGAATGTAATGCGGCAGGTGCAGCGATTGGCCGTGATCCTATTGTTTACCTCACCCAATATAGGTAACGCCATAACAAATACTGAGCCACCCGAGTCTATGGTTCAATGGAAGGAGTGGTTGGTCGCCGGCTTCCCGAAATGTCGGTGTCCATACCTTGGTCTCTCAGCAGCTTCTAAAAAATGTGCATGGCCAAGCCAAGAGCAAATTTGGCACACGGATAAACCAATACCAGAGTAGCTACTTTCATTTACTCAAAATTCGCACTGATCCGCGTTGGATCTAGGAGTAAAGTACTACTGACTAGTACACGCGCCACAATTTGAGCACGCTCAAGGGAAAGTGATTTTGCCAACGCAAAAAATCGAAAACATACTCAGTGAGGATCGAAACAGATACTCGCCGTTGCAGAAACTTTTGCATTTGTCGGCTAATCAAAAAGCATGGACAGCAGAGTTTCGGGCAGTATTAGATGAGCCGCTAAAATATAATGTGGAGGTTACAAAAATCCAGGGCCCTGTGGCTCACATACTTTGCAGAAGTGCCTCCGCCGCAACCAGAATGCGCTTCAAAGCACCGGAAATTTTGCCCTTGCTCAATCAATTGGCCAGCTTCAGCCAGGTGCAGTCTCTGCACCTCAGAGTGGCGGACGATGGCGGCGGTAGCAAACAAGATTAAGCGTAGATTTACGCGTAATCTAAGTCCCCTTGTCTAATCTAACAAGGGCGCCTTTCTTTTATAGGCCAAAGGCACGTCTTCATCACTTGTAAAAGTGACTATCTCATAAGCACCGGGCGTGGCGAGCAATTTGCGCAAAAGTGCATTATTGGGGCCATGACCTGACTTGTGGCCATGAAAACTACCTATTAGGCTACAACCCAAAAGATAAAGATCACCAATTGCGTCTAAAACTTTGTGTTTTACAAACTCATCTCTAACGCGCAAACCATCTTCGTTAAGAATTTTTGAGTCATCAACAACAATAGCGTTGTCTAAACTACCGCCTTTCGCTAAATCCATATCTTGAAGTTTTTCAATATCCGCCAAAAAACCAAAGGTTCTTGCGCGGCATACTTCTTTAAGAAAACTCATGGAAGAAAAATCGACAGTGGCAGTATGCTCATGAGCTGCAAAAACTGGATGGTCATATTCCAGCGTATAACTGAGCTTAAAGCCTTCGTAAGGGCGCAATTCTACCGAAAAATCGCTTTCTTCATGTCTAATTGTTTTCAACACGCGGAGGAATTTCTTCGGCGCGTCTTGTTCTAGAATGCCCGCAGATTGAATCAAAAAAACAAATGGAGCGGCGCTGCCATCCATAATTGGCAACTCTGCGGCGTTAACTTCTACAACCGCATTATCTACACCCAGGCCAGAAAACGCAGACATCAAATGTTCAATAGTAGAAATTTCATCCTGACCATTGCTCAACGAAGTAGCCATATGTGTACTACCAACATTCAGAGCGTGAGCTTCAATGCTCATTACTTCACTGAGGTCGGTGCGTCGAAATACTATGCCGCTGTCGACCGGACCGGGACCAAGAATCAAATTCACTTGTTTACCCGTATGCAAGGCCAATCCAGTGGCGCGGACAGAGTTCTTCAGCGTCTGTTGGCGAATAGAATCGTTCATATGCAACTCTCAATATTGAGCTTATTGTTCTACAGCAACTGCATTAGACAATGAGCCCACTAAGACAAGATAGATCATTAGACGTCTCAAGTAACTTTGCATCCACAAGATAATGGGGGCGACCTGCGCCCCCATACGCGTCTAGCAGGATGCGTTATTACCTGAGTTTTAGTCCGCTTGGCGCCTTAAAAACGCTGGCACATCCAAGTAATCAAGGTCTTTACCCTGAAGATCTAACGCTTCTACTTCCTTAGCCTGAGTCGGCTGATTACGCTGATAGGTTGGTATGTCTAGATCGTTCATATTGCGACGCCCTGTAATCACATCTCTTACAGAGTTATCTACTACGACACTCGGCCCTACAACGCTACCTAAGCCAGTAGCGACTACCGTCACCATAATGTCTTCGCCGAGAGACTCGTCAATCACCATACCGATAACTACGGTGGCATTAGGCGAGGCGAACTCTTCTATTGATTTACCAACTTCGCTGAACTCGCCTATGCTTAGGCTAGAGCCACCAGATACATTGACCAAAATACCGCGAGCGCCATTTAGGTCAACGTCTTCCAGTAATGGTGAGCGAATTGCTGCCTCAGCCGCAGACCGCGCACGTCCTGGGCCAGATGCCAAACCAGTACCCATCATTGCCATGCCCATTTCAGACATAACTGTGCGTACATCGGCAAAGTCGACGTTAATAAGCCCTGGTCGGATGATCAGATCGGCAATACCCTTAACAGCACCAAGCAGAACATCATTGGCGGTACCAAAGGCATCCAAAAACGATGTATCCGCACCGAGCACGTCCAACAACTTTTCGTTAGGAATAGTGATCAACGAATCCACGTGCTGAGAAAGTTCTTCAATACCTTTTTCAGCTTTTGCATCGCGACGCTCAAAACCAAATGGTTTAGTCACTACCGCAACGGTCAAGATTCCCATCTCACGTGCTACTTCGGCAACTACCGGAGCTGCACCTGTACCGGTACCACCGCCCATACCGGCGGTAATAAATACCATATCGGAGCCATTCAACAACTCCGCAATACGCTCACGGTCTTCCAGGGCTGCTGCTCTACCGATATCAGGATTGGCGCCGGCGCCAAGCCCTTTAGTAATACCACTGCCAATTTGCAAAGTGGTCGGAGCATCTAAGCCTGCAAGTGCCTGGGCATCTGTGTTAGCGCAAATAAAATCTACGCCTTCTACTTCTTGAGTCAGCATATGCTGCACAGCGTTACCGCCGCCGCCGCCGACTCCAATAACCTTAATCACTGCACTCTGTGGTGCACTATCTACTAATTCAAACATCGTATTCTCCTGCTAGAAGTTTTCCCTGAAGAAACTTTTAACCCTTGCCAACATACTGCTCTTACGGCCGCTTCGTTTGCTCGGTAGTTCCTTCTCTTGGTCCAACCCGTACTGCAACAGCCCAACACTGGTTGCAAAAACGGGGTTCCTTACGATGTCCTTCAAACCCGCCACATTACGTGGCGCCCCCAAACTGACTGGCATGTGAAATATTTCTTCAGCAAGCTCAATCAGACCTTCCATCTTGGCACCGCCTCCTGTGAGTACGATGCCTGATGCAATCAAATCTTCGAAGCCGCTACGTCGCAACTCCGCTTGGACGAGCCGGAAAAGCTCGTCGTATCTAGGCTCTACTACTTCGGCAAGGGTCTGCCGAGATAATTCGCGTTCTGGTTTTTCACCTACACCTGGCACCTTAATTACTTCATCAGCTTTTGCAAGCTGGGTAAGGGCACAAGCATAACGAATCTTTATGTCTTCTGCATTTTGTGTCGGCGTTCTAAGCGCCATGGCGATATCATTTGTAACCTGATCGCCTGCAATAGGTATAACCGCAGTATGCCGTATAGCGCCATCGGTAAATATAGCGATATCCGTAGTACCGCCGCCGATGTCTACTATACACACGCCAAGGTCACGCTCGTCATCGGATAACACAGAATAACTGGAAGCCAATTGCTCCAAAATTACGCCATTAACGCCAAGGCCACAACGCTCGATACATTTTTCTATGTTTTGGGCGGCATTGACTGCGCAAGTGACCATATGCACTTTGGCCTCTAAGCGCACACCAGACATACCCAAGGGTTGTTTAACGCCCTCCTGGGTATCAATAATAAATTCTTGCGGCAAAACGTGAAGGATTTTCTGATCAGCAGGTATCGCCATTGCCTTGGCAGCGTCTATCACGCGATCAATGTCCTGGCTAAAAACTTCTCTATCACGGATAGCAACAATACCGTGAGAGTTCAAACTACGAATATGGCTGCCCGCTATGCCGGCATATACGGACTCAACTGAGCACCCTGCCATAAGCTGAGCTTCTTCAATGGCCCGCTGAATAGATTGCACTGTGGAGTCTATGTTGACTACAACACCCTTTTTTAACCCTCTGGATTGGTGGGTACCAATACCAATAATTTCCAGTTCATCACGTTCGTTTACATTCGCTATGATCGCAGCGACTTTGTTAGTGCCTATATCTAGTGCAACAATTTTGTTCATTTGTAACTCAGTCGCCATAGCTAAATTCCAGATAGAGAGCTTCTATTTATATTGAAAGCAAATTGAACAGAGCTCGCGCCCCTCAAATCTGCCACTGGGCTTTCTTGTTCTTGGATAAATTTTACAGCAATGCCGCTAGGATAGCGTGCATCTACGTAATCTATTATCTCAGCCTTTTCACGTAAAACATTTTCATAAGCACGTAAAAATCTGTTCATACGCGCATTAATTTCACTGCCGCCCAAATGTAGGGCTAGACCATTGGCAAATTCAACCACCCACTCACCTTCGGCAGATTCGGATAGCTCCATAATACGCAGACCCTGCCTTGAAGCGAACTGCTGCAGCAATCGATATACCTCCATACTCTGCTGAGGATTACTCACTGATGAGCGCAAAGTAGGTAAGTTCGGGTATTGATCTGGCAGAGTCAACAAGCTGCCGTCGGCGGCTAAGTAGGCATCCAGACCCCATTTCGCAACGGGGCTTTCTTTACGAATATTTACAATCAACTTATTCGGCCACTTACGACGAATATCAACACCTCGTGCCCAGCCCATAGATTGTAAAGAGTGCTCAAATTCGGCGAGGTCGGTACTCAAAATACCATTAACATCTAGCTCGCTTAACGCCTGCTGAATCCTCCCGCGCTCTGC
>CAJJAQ010000204.1 GCA_905182095.1 uncultured Pseudomonadales bacterium
GCAAAAAAAAAGGAAAAACCATTTCTGGCCTTTCCCTTAATCAAGCGCTCACCCAAAGGCCTTTAGACCAACCACTCTAGCCTGAACTGTCCGCCTTCGCGCGAGCCAAATCCTTCAATAGAGCTTGGTTGACTCGATCTCGAAGTTCTTTACCCGGCTTAAAGTGCGGCACGTGCTTACCTGCAAGTCCTACAGATTCGCCCGTCTTTGGGTTACGTCCTATACGCGGCGCCCGATAGTGCAAAGAAAAACTACCGAATCCGCGTATCTCAATTCGATCCCCAGAGGCTAAGGTATTAGATACCTGCTCAAGCATGGTCTTAACCGCAAACTCAACGTCTTTGGCGTTGAGCTGCAAGCCAGCCACCCGAGATTGAGCGCTAACCATGCGCTCAATTAACTCAGATTTCGTTAGGCTGACTTCCTCGGTCATATCTATGCTTTAGCTCTTAGTACAGGGAACTAGGCAAAGCCTAGTCCTCGTCTGCCTGCTGGTTCATTTGTGCCTTGATCAGATCACCTAAAGTTGCAGGACCTGAACGATCAGTCTCTTGCTTTTGGTGTTCTTTAACAGCTGCTCGCTCTTCTTCGATGTCCTTCGACTTGATAGACAAGCCAATGGTTCGATTCTTGCGGTCAATGTTAATGATCTTAACTTCAATTTCTTCGCCTTCTTTCAACACTGTGCGTGCGTCTTCCACACGATCAACGCTGATTTCAGCAGCCTTCAGTACACCTAATACTTCTTCAGCTAATTCAAGAATTGCTTCTTTAGGCTGAACTTCTACAACCTTACCCATGATTACCGCACCACGATCATGAATCGCTGTGAAATCTGAGAATGGGTCTTTATCTAGTTGCTTAATACCTAGCGAGATACGCTCACGCTCTGGATCAACAGACAAGATAATGGTCTCAATCTGCTCGCCCTTAGAGTATCTACGAACCGCAGTCTCGCCTGGTTCGTTCCAAGAGATATCAGAAAGATGCACAAGACCATCGATGCCGCCATCCAAGCCAATAAAGATACCGAAATCGGTAATAGACTTGATGTTGCCGCTAATGCGATCACTCTTGGCATGCTGAATGCTGAACTCTTCCCAAGGATTAGGACGGCATTGCTTGATACCCAATGAAATACGACGACGTTCTTCGTCAATATCTAGAACCATTACTTCAGTTTCGTCGCCTACTGAGACAACCTTAGAAGGATGAATGTTCTTATTGGTCCAATCCATTTCGGATACGTGAACCAAACCTTCAACGCCTTCTTCGATCTCAGCAAAACAACCGTAATCCGTCAGGTTGGTGATGGTAGCCATCACGCGCGCACCTTCTGGATAACGACGAATGATGTTGACCCAGGGATCATCGCCTAATTGCTTCATACCTAGGCTAACGCGATTCTTTTCACGATCGAACTTCAAAATTCGTACGCTCACTTCGTCGCCAACATTAACCATTTCGCTCGGATGACGAATACGCTTCCAAGCCATATCGGTGATGTGCAACAGACCGTCTACGCCACCAAGGTCAACAAATGCGCCATAATCGGTAAGGTTCTTAACGATACCTTTAACATCTTGACCTTCTTGCATAGAAGCAAGTAGCTCTTCGCGCTCGTGAGAGTTTTCGTCTTCAAGAACGGCGCGACGTGAAACTACAACGTTGTTGCGCTTTTGATCGAGCTTAATAACTTTAAATTCTAGAGGCTTGCCTTCAAGGTGGGCTGTTTCGCGCAATGGTCGGATATCAACCAATGAACCGGGCAAGAATGCACGTATGTCATTGACGTCAACGGTGAATCCACCTTTAACCTTGCCATTGATAATACCGATAACAACTTCGCCTTTTTCGCTGGCTTCTTCTAGTTGTTCCCAAGACTCGGCACGCTTCGCTTTTTCGCGAGACAAACGGGTCTCACCAAAGCCATCGTCTACAACTTCCATTGCAACTTTTACTTGGTCGCCAATGGTTAAGGTGCATACGCCCTCTTCATTGAGGAATTGATTTTTCGGGATAACCCCTTCAGATTTTAAACCGGCATGAACTACTACCCAGTCATCATCTATGTCTACCACCGTGCCGGTGACGATGGACCCGGGTGCCATCTCGATGGTTTGTAAACTTTCTTCAAATAGGTCGGCAAATGATTCGCTCATATAATTGTCTGCCGGGGGAAGCACATAGCTCGAAATGAGATGCTTGCCAAGCCGGCGAAACTCTCCGTTGGTTAGTTAATGTTTAGGCAGTTGATTGCTAAAGCTAAAAGAGCAACTATTGCTTGGCACAGAGCGCTAGGCACACGGCGTTAATCAATAATCTTATTTCGATTGGGAAGTAGTCAGATCAAAAAGACAACGAGCATAATTCTCGTTTTAGTATCCTTACGTACTCTCTAACTTTACTTTCTTCTCGAAACGAGCCCTTCCCCCAAAAATTTTCTCAATTAGAAACTTTCAGGCGCCTTACGAATACCCTTTAGCGACTTCCGCCATAATTGTTTCCAACACCTCTTCTATGGTCATCTGGGTGCTATCAATTATGAGGGCATCAGCGGCGGGCTTCAGCGGTGCAACTGCACGTCCTTTGTCCCGAGCATCACGTTCTTGTATCTGCTCTAGGAGGCCGCGCAAATTAACATTCAATCCTTTATTTTTCAACTGCTTATAACGACGAGCGGCTCTAGCTTCCGCTGAAGCGTCCAAAAATATCTTGGCTTTAGAGTGTGGGAATACCACCGTCCCCATATCCCGGCCATCCGCAACTAAGCCCGGGGCTCTTTGAAAGGACTTTTGCAGCGCCAAAATAGCATCGCGAACCGCGGGCAAAGCGGCAACTTGGGAGGCAGCCACACCGGTTTCCTCAGTACGAATTGTATCGCTCAAGTCTTCACCGTTAACGTCTACGCGGTCACCATCAAAAGCAATCCGCAACCCTGAAATCATCGCCACCAAAGCATTTTCATCATCTAAATCAATGACTTGGGATTGCGCAGACACTGCAACAATACGATACAGCGCGCCGGAATCGAGCAAGTGCCAGCCTAATTTAGCTGCCACTAAAGAGGACAAAGTGCCTTTACCGGAACCCCCCGGACCATCAATAGTAACTACCGGAGCAAGCGGATCGTGCTGCATTATTTTTCCTCATCTGGATACTAAAATTGAAATCTCGCACAAGGATCCTTTGCAAATAGAAAGTCTCAAGGCAAAACCTAAATAACAAATTGGAGTGAAAACGCGCTGTTAAAAATTCACTCTAAATCTGGCAGCCATTTATTCTGTTTCACTCTGCCTCATTCTACTTCAGAGGTTTTGCGCTTATTCGCGGCGTCACTAATCTGCGCAATACCGGATTCACTGTCTACGGCGCGAATACTTTGCGCCAATCCTTGCAGATCCGCTGTGAAGGTATCCAAGGCCGTCAGCACTTCGTCTTTATTAAGCTGAAAAATTCGCCACCAAAGTTCGGGGTTGGCACCAGCGATACGGGTAAAATCCCTAAAGCCGCCACCCGTTAGCGGGATGTGCTTTTCTTCCACTTGCTGCATAAAGGCAAAAGCTAACAAATGGGGTAGGTGGCTGGTGATAGCCAACGCGCTGTCATGATCTTCGGGCGTAAGCTGGCTAGTTTGGGCACCCAAGTAATGCCAGCAATTAAGTACTTTTTCCAAGGCTTGTGCCGATGTATTTTCAGTGGGCGTTAGCACCACCATGCAATCGGCAAATAGCTCACTGCGCGCAGCCTCTGGCCCGCTTTTCTCTGATCCGCTTATTGGATGACAGGGCACAAAATTTTCCGGCAGGTCGATCTGGGATGCTACGGCGCTGACAATCGGCCCCTTAACACTGCCCACGTCAAAAACCGCCGCCTGATGCTTTGCCAACTTAATTACCCAAGCACTGACCAAATCACTGGGCACACACAGGGCCACTAGGGTCGCATCATCCGGCACCTGCTCGACAATCTCGTCAACCATGCCGTTGTCTAATGCCCATTGGGCAGACTTAGCGCTGTTTTCAATGCCGACTAAAGTGCTAGCAACGCCCTGTTGGCGAAGCGCGAGGGCAAGTGAGCCGCCAATTAAGCCTACACCGACTATGGCAATTTTATGGAAAATTTCAGACATATACCCTCAATGCGCAGACCGTTACGGCAATAAACGCCCAGTCTGTAGCGACTCTTTTGCCAACTCTTTTGTCGACTCTTTCGTCGACTCTTACATCAAACAGGCGAGGCTCGATCCCAGCTTCTTTTCGCAACAACTATCGAAAGCGTTAGCGAATTTTTGCCAGCGCTGTTAAAAATCGCTCATTCTCCGACGGCAGACCAATACTTACGCGAATATGATTGGGCAAACCATATTCGGCAATTGGCCTAACGATAACGCCTTGTTGTAACAAACGCTGAAACACCTCTGGACCAGGCTCACCAGCGTCAAAGCTGACAAAATTACCCGCGGATGGAATGTAGGAATAACCCATACCGGTCAGTCCTGCGACCATTTGCAGCATGCCCTGACGATTCATTTCAACACTTTCGCGAACATACTCTTCATCTGCAATTGCGGTAATCGCCGCTGCCATAGCAAGGGCATTCACGTTAAAAGGCTGTCGCACACGGTTGAGCAAATCAGCAAATTCAGGACTAGAAACACCGTAACCTAAGCGCACTGCGGCAAGGCCATAGACTTTTGAAAAAGTACGGGTAAGGATCAAATTGGGGAATTTCTTCAGCAAAGCCACGCCATCGATGTAGTCATCGGCAGTCATGTACTCAAGGTAGGCTTCATCTAAAACCACCCACACAGTGCTGGGTAGCTGTTGCAAAAAATTTATCAAATCCGCGCCCGGCACCCATGTGCCAGTTGGGTTATTCGGATTGGCGATAAAAATAACCCGCGTGCGTTCATTCACTGCGGCCAACATAGCATTCAGATCTGTGCCGTAGTCCTTGGCAGGTACGGTTACCAAATCACCACCACAGCAGGTTACTGCCAGGCGATAAACGACAAAACTATGCTCTGAAATAATCGCTTCATAACCCGGTTCAACGGCCACCCGAGCAATCAGATCTAACACATCGTTAGAGCCATTGCCTAAGGTCAACTGCTTTGTGTCAACGCCAATGTGTTCAGCCAATGCAGCCTTAAGCTCAAAGCCGCCGCCGTCAGGATAACGAGACAACTCTTTACTTACCCGAGCAATGGCTTGCTGCACATGCTCACCAGGACCACGTGGATTTTCGTTGCTCGCAAGCTTAACAATATCGCTAATGCCCAGTTCACGGGCAACTTCGTCTATTGGCTTACCCGGTTGATAAGGTTTTAGACCGGCGATTCGCTCATTTACTTGGGTTTCAATACTCATGCTGGGACCACGGCCTTAGGGTAAGAACCCAATGTGCGCACTTCTAATGCGACATCTGATATTGCATCAATCACTGATTGCGCGTTGCTTTGCGATTGATGACCATCAAAATCTATAAAGAATACATAGGACCAATCACCTGAGCGCGCCGGGCGGGTTTCAATGCGTGAAAGACTGATATCAAAGCGTTGGAAGGGTTCCAGTACTCGCAACAACGCACCCGGCTCATTCTTAACCGAAACCAAAATTGACGTTTTGTCATTGCCGCTGGGACCAACAACTTGCTTGCCAATAATTAGGAAGCGCGTTTTGTTATCTGGGTTATCTTCAATGCGGGTAGACAAAACATTTAAGTTATAACGTTCCGCTGCCATTTCGCCGGCTACAGCAGCAATTCCAGGGCGTGCTAAAGCTTGTTTAGCTGCCTCTGCATTACTGGCCACAGCCACGCGAGGAATACCTGGATAGTGCTGGTCTAACCAACCACGACATTGGGCCAAGCTCTGAGCGTGGGAAACAATTTCGGTGATTGGTGGCACATCACTTTTGCTACTGGCCTGCATAAATGCGTGATGGATAGGTAGTTCCACTTCAGCACAAATACGCAGACGCGTACCCAGAAAACAGTCCAAAGTATGATTAACCATACCCTCGGTGGAATTTTCCACCGGCACTACACCGTAGTGAACGGCTTGAGATTCCACTTCGCGAAATACTTCATCAATGGAAGCCATCGGCGTTGTATTGGCAAAATGGCCAAACTGTTTAATGGCTGCGGCTTCCGTATAGGTGCCCTCAGGGCCAAAGTAGGCAACGGTCAAGGGCTGCTCTAGATTCAAACAACAGGAAATCACTTCGCGAAATAAACCGGCTACATCTGCATCGGTCAGCGGCCCGGGGTTTTCTGCCATCAAGCGGGTTAATATTTGCGCTTCACGTTCTGGGCGATAAAAAATTGGGGCCTCGCTCATAGGTTGACCCTGCTTGATTTCACCCACCTCTAAGGCACATTGCGCACGTGCATTGATCAATGTCAGTAATTGACGATCAATACTGTCGATTCGCTCCCTAAGGGGTTTTAACGCTTCATCATCCACGCTCATTTTCAAATTCGCTCATAAAACTAACCAATGCTTGAACGGCTTCTAATGAAACCGCGTTATAGATGCTGGCACGCATACCGCCAACACTTCTGTGTCCTTTAAGGTTAAGCATACTGCGCGCTTCCGCTTGCTTAACAAACTCCGCGTCCAGTGCTGAATCTGCCAAGGTAAATGGCACGTTCATTGTGGAGCGATTACCAGCGGCAACCGGAGAACTATAAAAATTACTCTTTTCAATGGCGCCATAGAGCAGATCTGCTTTCGCCTTATTGTGTGCTTCAATGGCCGTAAGACCACCTTTTTCTTTGATCCACTTAAATACTAAACCAGCCAAATACCAACCGTAAGTAGGTGGCGTATTGATCATAGAATCGTTGTCGGCCTGCTGAGCATAATCTAGAAAAGTTGGCGTGATGTCGCGAGCGTTACCGCAAAGGTCTTTGCGCACAATCACAACAGTCAAACCTGCAGGACCAATATTCTTCTGCGCACCAGCGTAAATCAGCGCAAAATTATTCACATCGACCGGACGCGATAAAATGTCAGACGACATGTCCACCGCAATAGGCGCAGAACTGGTGGGGAAGTTTTTAAATTGCACACCACCAATGGTTTCATTGGAACAAATGTGTAGCAGACGTGCATTGTCGCTGAGCTGCCATGCACTTTGGTCTGGGATATGGTCGAAATTAGAATCCGCGCTGGAAGCGGCGACATTAACATTGCAATATTTCTTCGCTTCTTTGATCGCTTTTTTAGACCAGGCACCTGTCTCGATAAAATCTATGGTGTCGCCAGGTTGGGTCAAGTTCAGTGGGATTCCAGCAAATTGGCCGGTTGCACCACCCTGCAAAAACAACACATGGTACTCGTCACTAACACCCATCAACTCGCGTAAGTCGGCTTCGGCTTGGGCTGCAATATCAACAAAAATTTTGCTCCGGTGGCTCATTTCCATAACTGACATACCGCTACCTTGGTAATCTGTCATTTCTTCTGCGGCTTGATTTAGAACTTCTACCGGTAACGATGCAGGCCCAGCTGAAAAATTGTATGTGCGACCCAAGAAAACCTCCAATTAGATTAATTTTATCAATGACTTACAGCGGATAATCGGAATAATTTTACCGCCTAATGAGATTTATCTCCAAGCCGAATAGCAGCCTTAGATTGTCTCATTATCCTATTTTTGTTGTGTTTTTATTGGCTACTTCAAAGGCATTACGGCTAGACAATATTCACCTAAAACACTCTGACGTTCGCTTCCCTTTCACGGGAATTTTTCCTCACATTGCAGTCTAAGCACTGCAAAGCGTGAGCGCCCTCACAGCTGGTGAGAGCAAATGCACCGAGATAGACGATCGGTCTATATCGGCCGTTTGCAGCGATTACTCGGATTCAGTATCAGCGCCGTCTGCCTGAGAGGTGTCAGCGTCCGTAACGTCGTCTGCAACAGTACTTGCAACATCACCTTCTGCTGCGCTTTCAGTTTCCGACCCTTCGGTATCGGTTACCAAGCTACCTTCAGCAATACGTCCCACGCTGTTAAGTAACTCACCATCTTTTAATTTTATTAGGCGCACGCCTTGGGTATTTCTACCCACGATAGACACTTCATCTCCGCCGGTTCTAACCAAGGTGCCCATATTAGAAATCAACATCAGCTCATCGCCTTTGAAGACTTGCACCGCACCCACTAGCTGACCATTACGATCACTGGTTTGCATGGCAATCACCCCTTGGGCGCCACGGCCACGAATAGGGAAATCGGTAATTAAAGAGCGTTTACCGTAACCATTTTCACTGGCGGTTAAGAGATAACCGTCTTCATTAGGAATAATCAGCGAGATAACACGCTGGCCTGCGCCCAATCGAATACCACGAACACCTTTAGCTGTACGCCCCATGGTTCTTACATCGGTTTCTTTAAACCTTGCGGCTTTTGCAGCATTTGAACAAAGCATGATGTCGCTACTGCCATTTGTAATGGCTGCGCCAACTAGCGTATTGCCTTCTTCCAGGTCGATGGCGATCAATCCACTAGGCCGTGGCCGAGAAAACTGCTCTAACGGCGTCTTTTTGACCGTACCGTTGGCGGTGGCCATAAAGACAAAATGATCCGCTGCGTAATCTTTAATCGGTAGCACTGCGGTTATGCGCTCATCAGCGCCCAAAGACAGCAAGTTGATCATTGGCCGACCTTTGGCACCACGACTACCTTGTGGAATTTGGAAAACTTTAAGCCAAAAAACTTTACCCATATCGGAAAAGCACAGCAAAACATCATGGGAATTAGCAACGATCAGATGCTCGACAAAGTCTTCATCTCTGACCGTAGTAGCTGCTTTACCTCGACCACCACGTCGTTGTGCTTGATAGGTGTCCAAGGGTTGGGTCTTGCCATAACCCAGGTGAGAAATAGTCACCACAAGTTCTTCTTCGTTAATCAGATCTTCTACCGACAAATCTTGATGGCTAGTCACCACTTCAGTGCGACGCTCATCTCCATAAGTAGTGCGTATTTCTTCTAACTCGCCGCGAATCACGGAAATCAATCGGGTATGGGATCCCAAAATATCTAACAAGTCGGCAATTTCATCAATCACACCCTGATAATCTTCCATCAACTTGCCCTGCTCCATAGCAGTCAAACGATGTAAGCGTATTTCTAGAATAGCCTGAGCTTGCTCTTCAGTAAGACGATAAAGGCCGTCACTAAAACCAAATTCTTCAGATAAGCCTTCTGGTCGACAAGCATCGCTGCCAACTCGTTCCAACAAATCAAACAACGCTTCAGCAGCCCATCGCTGCTCTATCAACTTAATGCGCGCTTCTGCGGCAGAAGGTGATTTTTTAATCAACTCGATAACCGCATCAATGTTCGCCAAGGCGACAGCTTGGCCTTCCAAAATATGCCCACGCTGACGTGCACGACGCAGTAAATATAGGGTTCTGCGGGTAACAACTTCTTGTCTGTGCTGCAAAAACGCTTCAAGCATTTGCTTGAGGTTGACCAAACGCGGCTGGCCTTCAACTAACGCAACACAGTTAATACCAAACACAGACTGCAATTGGGTCTGGGTGTATAGGTTATTCAGGATAACTTCACCAGATTCACCGCGGCGCACTTCAACAACCACGCGAAGTCCGTCTTTGTCCGATTCGTCTCTAAGCTCAGTGATGCCGTCAATCCGCTTTTCTTTCACTAATTCAGCGATTTTTTCGATCAACCGAGACTTATTCAACTGATAAGGAATTTCCGTAATGATGATTCGTTCACGACCATTCTTTTCTATCTCAACACTGGCGCGCCCACGGACATAAATACGGCCACGGCCGGTACGGTAGGCTTGCACAACACCTGCACGACCATTGATGATGCCACCGGTAGGAAAGTCCGGTGCGGTGATGTATTCCATTAACCCATCAATTTCCATCTCAGGATTTTCCAGCATTGCTAGACAAGCATTCACTACCTCGGTCAGGTTATGCGGTGGAATATTTGTCGCCATGCCAACGGCAATACCTGAACTACCATTAACCAATAGCGTGGGCACACGCGTAGGCAGCACTTCTGGCATCGACAGCGTGTCATCGTAGTTGGGTACGAACTCAACGGTGTCTTTATCCAAATCAGCCAGCAGATCAGAAGCCATCTTCGACATACGTACTTCTGTATAACGCATAGCCGCAGGCGGATCTGCGTCAATAGAGCCAAAGTTGCCTTGGCCATCTACAAGTAAGTAGCGCATGGAAAAATCTTGAGCCATTCGCACAATGGTGTCGTAGGCTGCGGTATCGCCGTGTGGGTGGTACTTACCAATCACATCGCCGACAACACGTGCAGATTTCACATAGGGTCGATTGTAGGTGTTGTTGAGTTCGCTCATGGCAAACAACACGCGCTTGTGTACAGGTTTTAACCCATCGCGAATATCCGGCAGTGCACGACCCACAATTACGCTCATGGCGTAATCTAAGTACGACTGACGTAATTCATCTTCGATGTTTACTGGGCGAATATCTCTAGAATCTGGAGGCGTAATTTCGGACATAAATGCGGCGCTATCAGCTTGAAAAATTAGCTAGAAATATTAACACAATCCTCGACAAATGGGGCATTTCTAAGCGCATTTTGAGACAGATATTGCCTCAATAACGGCATTTGTACAGAACACCTCGCAAGGCTAAATCAGCGACTAATTTACGCCCTGTTAGTGCCGGCCAACGACCGGCGCTAGAACGGCGCTAGAACGGGCAGAAACGGCGCGTTTTGCAGCGGTTAACACCTTACCGCACCCCAGCAAAGGACGATTTTGAAAATACACTGTAGGCATTTTTGCGACAATTTCGACCAATTTACGCCTATTCCTTCCGTGACAGGGGTTGTGGCGGCTACAATGGCAGCCGTCTTAAGAAGAATATTCTTAAAAAGCAATATCGCCAGCAAAGAAAGCAATATTACTTTGATTTAATGCAATTACGGAGTGTCATCAAACAGCATGGCTAGCACACAAAATGTGGACCCAGAAGAAATCAGCAAATTCAATGCGCTGGCAAGCCGTTGGTGGGACCTAAACGGCGACTTCAAAGCGCTACATGATATCAATCCCAGCAGACTCGCCTATATTCAAGAACGTACAGACTTTGTTGCGGGGCCGGTAATAGATGTAGGTTGCGGCGGCGGCATTCTTGCAGAATCTATTGCGGCAACTGGCGCCCAAACGACGGGCATTGATATGGCAGCAAAGGCACTGGGCGTAGCTAAACTACATGCCTTAGACAGCGGCACTCAAGTGAATTACGAGGAAACTACCGCAGAGGAGTACGCGGCACTAAAACCGGCACATTTTCGCACTGTCACTTGCCTGGAAATGCTCGAGCATGTCACCCACTACCCAGACACGGTACAAGCATGTGCAGATTTAGCCGAACCCGGCGCCGACCTGTTTTTCTCCACCATCAATCGCAATCCTAAAGCCTATGCATTATTGATTTTAGGCGCTGAATACGTGCTTAACATTTTGCCTAAAGGCACCCATGAATATGCCAAATTTATCAAACCATCGGAACTGGCCCAAGCACTAAGAGATGCCGGTTTAGAGGTAGTAGAAATAAGAGGCATGAACTACAACCCGCTGACGCGTAATTGTCGAATCAGCAACGATACCGATGCAAATTACATCGTCCATGCAAGAAAACCCCAATGACACAAACAAACGAACTAACCAATAACCTCAGTCATTATCCTGAACTGGCGGCCAAACAACATCACTGGCAACATGATTTTCGCAGTGACGCACTAAAAGGTAAAACAATATTGGTTACCGGCGCCGGAGATGGCATTGGTAGTGCTAGCGCGAAGACTTATGCGAGTTTCGGCGCGAATGTCATATTACTGGGCCGCACTCGCAGCAAGCTAGAAACTGTATTTGATTGGATAGAAACACACACCAACACTGCGTCAGTCATCGTGCCCTGCGATTTGGAAAATCTCGATAGCGAAACAGTAGAAAATCTTGCCGACTCTATTGCTGAGAACTTTGGCCAACTAGACGGCCTAGTACATAACGCCTCTCGCCTTGGCCCTAAAGTACCGATTGCCCACTATCCTGCGGACGAGTGGCAAAAGGTTATGCAAACCAACGTCAACGCAGTATTTATGCTCAATAAGGGATTGTTTGAATTGCTGGACAAGAGCGCTAACGCCTGCGTAATCCATACCTCCTCCAGCGTGGGCCGAGAGGCCAGAGCTTATTGGGGTGCTTACGCAGCGTCAAAATTCGCACTAGAAGGACTGAACCAACTATTTGCGGACGAAACTGAAACTGCTGGGAATATTCAAGTTTACAGCGTCAACCCTGGCGGCACTCGAACAGCAATGCGCAAAGAAGCCTACCCATTAGAAGACCCTTCAACATTGCCCACCCCAGAGGACCATATGGAATTGTACTTGGCACTGATGTGCACTGCGGATCAAGTGAGCGGCGATGTCGTAACCTTCACCACAGGTCAACAACTCGATGCGCGCACTTGGCTGCAACGCACTAGCTAGAAGCACTAGCTAAAAGCACAGGCTATAAAGTTGTTACTAGAGTTGTGACTAGAGTAGCGGCTAAAGTAACCCCTAAAATAGCCACTACATTAGTTCAATACCCACAATCCTAGCGCCTAGTCGACGGCTTACCGCTTCTGGCAGGACGACTGCTGGTTGCGGCGTTGGCCTTGCCACGGCTTCTGGCCTTCGCCAAAGCATCAATTTTTCGCGCAGAACCGGCTCGATTATCGGCGGAGTTCTTGCGTACAACTTTGCCACCGGTTTTTCTTGTATCTCTATCACTACTTTGGCCAGAGTTTTTAGCCGTGGTTTTACCCGCGTTATTGGCAGAGCCTTTAGGCGAATTTCTACCCGTATACTTCCCTAGCACCGGGCGCGCCTTATTAGCTGGCACTCTGGCAGTGGGTCGCTCCGGCCGCACCGGCCGTTCCTTCCACACATCTAACTCGTCTGAACCACCCTCATCAAAATCTAAACCCACAGCCATTTCCGCGGCCATAATGGAGGGGTCTTCCGGCTTTTGAGCAGACTTAGGCGCTTCCAGCTTTGGATAGGGAATTAAACAACTACCTTTTGCCACACGCGAACGCTTGAGTTTTTGTCCCGTTCGGCCAGGGCGCGGCAAGCCAAGCATCTTATATAAGAGCTTCAAATCTTCCTGCTGCAACGACGCCCACTGGCCCACCGTAAGCCAAGAAGGCAATATGACTGGTCCATATCTAACGCGCTTAAGACGGCTAACCATGCAGCCAGCGCTTTCAAACAGACGTCTTACCTCGCGGTTGCGACCCTCTGTTAAGGCCACGTGATACCAAAAATTATTTTCACTGCCGTTGTAATAACGAATGTCAGAAAAGCGCATCATCTGCCCTTCAAGTTCCACACCCTCCTTTAGCTGACGAATCACCCTATCGTCTAACTTAACGTTCACTCGCACCGCGTACTCTCGGTCTAAACCGGTAGATGGGTGCATCATTCTGTGTGCTAGGCCACCGTCGTTTGTGACCAATAACAAGCCTGTAGTTTGCACATCCAAACGTCCAACGGTAACCCACCGACTGCCTGGAATTTTTGGTAATTGATCGAAGATAGTGCCCCGACCTTCAGGGTCGCGCCGACTACAAACCAAGCCTCCGGCCTTGTTCAACAGAATAACTTGAGGGGTAAGACCCTGATCTGAGGAAACTGGCTGCCCATCTACTTCAATGTTATCCGCGCCGGTTACACGCTGACCCAAATGCGCAGGTTCGCCATTAACCGCAACTCTACCCGCGGCAATCCACTGTTCTATTTCCCGACGAGATCCGCGCCCATGTGAGGCTAATACTTTTTGTAATTTTTGTGCTTCAGGCTCTTCTGCCACCACCGCGCGGCGAGGGCCTTCATTAAAAAACGATCGCGAGCGATCTCTGTCTTTTCTTTCCTCTCTTGTTCCGGAAGGCGCCTTTCGAGAAAGAACCGTCTTAGGGCCAGTGCTACCAATAGCTGGAGATCTGAACTTACTCATGACAAGTGGTACCTGTGTGAAGGGCGATAGAAAAGCCGGCGTGAAAACCGCGAGTATGCGTCATTAATTTTGCTCAGATTGGGGCGGAGTTGTTTCATTTGCCGACTGGTTTAACACACCATCTGCGGCAGCGGCTTCTTCTTGTTCATTTGCATGCTCATCTTCAGAGCTAGCATCTTGCTGCTGGCTTGCAGCATCGTTATGACTGCGGTGACTTTCGTCCAAGTCATTATTTTCACTGCCATCGTCAGCTTCATCAGCTTCGTCAACATCGTCAACATCGTCAACATCGTCAGCTTCGAGAATAACTTCATCCCCAGCATTGTCCGAGTTTTCTTCACCTGACTCAGCATCAGGCTGAGTTTCCACTTCATCGGAACCATGCACTGGCGCGCCGTCTTCGGTTACGGAGTCTTGGGCCAGACTTTCCGCAACCAGAGTCGGCTCAATAAGCGCTCTAATTTCTTCTAACGGTGGCAGTTGATCAAGGTTATGCAGATTGAAATAGTCGAGAAAGGTTTTGGTTGTGCCATATAAAGACGGACGCCCTGGCGCCTCGCGCTGACCTACTACACGTATCCAATCTCGCTCGAGCAATGTGCGCATAATATTTTGACTCACGCCAACGCCACGAATTTGCTCAATATCGCCTCGGGTAACCGGCTGCTTGTACGCGACCAACGCCAAGGTCTCTAATAACGCGCGGGTATAACGCGGGGGTTTTTCTTCCCACAACCGACTTACCCATGCACTTAAATCCTGCCGGGCTTGATAGCGGTAGCCACTGGCAACACGAATCAACTCTACGCCGCGTTCACTACAGGCCTCTTCTAAGGCGATCAACACATCGCGAATTTGCTTGCGGCCATTCTCTTCTTCCAGCTCACCATCAGCAAAGAGCTTAAATAAATTCTCTACAGTCAAAGGACCTTCCGCGGCCAACAACGCTGCTTCAACAATCTGGCCTACTTTTTCCTCGGCCAGCATTTGCCCTTCAGACATTAATCATTCTCCTTATCAGATGCGGCGGACGATGGCTCGTCCTGATTCTCAAAACCCTCTTGCGCAGAACCGGAATCTGGCTCGGTTCGGGCCTCGGAGGACATTGGCAGCACTTCGCCACCTTCGTCTGTTGTGAACACAGCTTCTTCTTTTTCCGCCTTCGGCCCGCCATATTGATCATCGTAAGATTCATCAAATTGCACACCACCGTCGGTTCTAGCAGTACCAACACGAACGTGAATAGGCGCAAAAGCTTCGTTTTGTACAAATTCTATGAGGGCTTCGCGGACTAATTCCATAATGGCTAAGAAAGTAACAACTACCCCTAAGCGTCCTTCTTCAGCAGTAAAGAGTTCACTAAAAGGTATAAAGCCATCACGATCGCTGACTGCGGACAAAATATTGCCCATGCGTTCGCGCACCGATAGCGGCTCAAATTTAACTTCATGCTTGGTGTACATTTCTGCCCGACGTAAAACATGGGACAGCGCAAAAAGCACATCACGCAAATCCACATCTGGCTCTGCGTGCATTTTCACCAGATCAGGCTTGTTCGCTGCGGCGGGGAATATGTCTCTCTCTAAACGCGGAATTTCGTCAATATTCTCCGCAGCGGTCTTAATTTGTTCGTATTCTTGTAAACGACGAATCAATTCTGAACGAGGATCTTCTTCGTCTTCGAGGCTTTCAGGCCTAGGTAGCAGCATGCGCGATTTAATTTCCGCCAACATCGCCGCCATTAACAAATACTCGCCAGCCAACTCTAACTGCAAGGCTTGCATGAGTTCGATGTAGCTCATGTATTGGGCGGTTATAACAGAAACCTTAACCTTCAAAATATCTAGGTTTTGCCGCCGAATAAGGTATAAAAGCAGATCAAGTGGCCCTTCGAAGGTCTCAAGGAATACTTCTAATGCCTCCGGTGGAATGTACAGGTCTGTTGGGACATCAACAAAAGGCTGGCCAGCTACCATTGCCACGGTATTCTCATCTGCCTCGCGAGCGACATTCAATCTTTGTGCAGGCTCACTTGCATGCTCAGCAGAATTCTCTTCAGGCACAGCATCTTCTAATGTTGTATTAACTGGCATAACACACTCTTAACTGCTGCAACGAAAACCCAGCTGCTCGACCCAGAGCAAACAGAGTACCTTGGCCTATTTTGGCATCACTGGCGATGACTAAT
>CAJJAQ010000205.1 GCA_905182095.1 uncultured Pseudomonadales bacterium
GCCATCTAAAACCCACTGCTTGGTTGTTCTAATGGCCCTACAGCAACGTAGGTTTCTGTCGACGGATCTGAATAACGAAGAATGTGATCCACTGGTAAACAGCGCGTCACGCCTTAAAGCGGCGCTAGGTAAGAAAAAAGAAATTTAACGCGATGCTCCGTTGGGTTTACGGATTAAAATTTTTCGGTGCCAATGAGAACAACACTAAAAGACTGTGGGGCCAAACTGAAAAGAAAACTGAAAAGAAAACAGAGAAGAAAAAACCAAGAGGGAAATATGAGGCAGAAAATATAAAAAGGAAAAATGTAGCCCCCAACAAAACTTTACGCCCGTGGGGACTCTATCTTGTAACGAGGTTCTAACCGCCCCAACTCTTTAGTCGAACAACAAATGAATCATCTTCAACAGAGCGAATGTCTTTTACGCTGCGAAGAAATTCTGCCCAAGCAGGATCCTTTTGGTTCGCGTCGAACAAGGCAATCATTTCTGCCATGCTATTTGCAGATATAGCCACGCCATGAGTGGTTGCGGCTGTGCCATTGCCCATAGTTTGAAAGATACTTGATGGCAGATTACTCGCGCGCGAAGACATCATTTTATTCCATGCCGCAACATAAGTTGCAGGGTCCTCAATGTTCATTAAAATGAAGCGAGTCACCGGATTGGCTGAAGTAATTGCATCAGCAGAACCGGCAGTAATGTTCGTTGAGCGAAACATAGTTTGGCTAACTTGGGTTGCTGCCTTGCTCATTGCCGCCTGGAACGTCGCCCAGTCTTTGGAGCCTTGGTTCAAAGCACGCCCTGCGTCCATTTCGGCACTTGATGCGTATGACACTGATAACGAATGAGTTGCCGGGTTAGTGCCGTTTGCAAGCATCTGCGACAAAGTGACTGAGGTTAGGCTCTTCTTCCCAGTCGGTGAGTTTCGATAGTTATCCAGAGCTGCGACAACTGCCGCAGGATCGTTGGCTTTAATCTGATAATAAATACCAATCCGCGCCTCTGCTGATGCAGATTGCGCAAGAACAAGAAGCAGCATAGAGGCTGCAAATATTATGCGTTTCATTGAAATGTCCCTTTTTATTATTGTTTTAGGTGCACAGGAGTATTGAAGACTTAGCCGCGTTGGTCAACAAATGTACAGCTTTGATTGCGCGCGTCTAAAATCCTCAAATTAGGCTTTGCAACAAATAAAGGAACAGGGCACTTCAGCAAGCGCCCACAGGTCTGGAAGACAAAACCCACCTATAAACGAAAGGTGCTCAAAGGAAATTTTACAGCGACTTAGGAAGTGCTGGACATCAACAAATCTAAGCGGCTGGCCAGTTTTTCCAGCGATCCTGCAAAAACAGGCACCACCAATTGATCAGTGCCTGCTGCAGCATAGGCGGCAATTGTCTCAGGGTTTACTGGATGACGGTTTGGCCCAACGATAAGCTGAATATCGCGTCGAGACCGGCCACTGGCAGCCAAGGCAGCATCAAGCCCCGGCAGCCGCTCAACTAACGCCTCGGGCGTTAAATCATATCCGTACCAACCATCACCAATGCGCGCAACCCGCCTTAACGCAGGGTCAGACTCGCCACCAAATATAATCGGTGGATAGGGTTTTTGCACAGGTTTCGGATTGAAATGACATGGCGCTAACTCAACGGTTTTACCGGAGAACTCGGAAATGCCCTCAGACCAAAGCGCGCGCATGACCATAATATATTCTTCGGTCCGAGAGGCTCTAGTAGAAAAATCCATGCCCAGACTGTCGAACTCTTCCTTGAGCCAGCCAATGCCGACACCAAAGTCCACCCTACCACCAGATAAATAATCTAAATCAGCGACCATTTTTGCGGTATACACCGGTTGTCGTTGGGGCACCAAGCAAATACCAGTGCCTAATCGCACGCGCTCGGTGTGAGCGGCAATAAAGGTTAGTGCCGTGAAAGGGTCCAGAAGACCTTCAGGATTACCGGGAATACGGCCATCGTCCGCGTAAGGATAGGTAGACGCATAGTCTGGATAAAACAGAACGTGCTCTGGCACCCATATGCCATGCACACCTTTGGCTTCGACCATTTGCACTGCATCTTTTATAAACCCAACCGGCGTCTTCTCATTAAACGCCATAGCGACACTAATTTTCATTGTTCCCTCTCCCAAAGGTAAAAACATCACACAGGGTGGGCTGTTGCTCCGACAGAAGCAAGCGCACTCACACGCGCCCTGCGCTCCTCATTAACATTGAAGCGCTAAAAAACTGCTAGTTTGCAGCAGCACCGGCCTTAATAAAATCCACCACCAAACCGGGATCTTGCATAGCAATAAAGTGAGTTAACTCGGGCAGTAAAACATCTTGTCCATGCTGAAACTGATGGGCCAATTCTGGCCAAGTGGGCGATGCTGAAAAATCCATCTCTTGGCTTGTTTCATCCCGAGGATTTGCTCGCAATACAACCACTGGGGTGCTAATTGTTGAAATCAGCGGATATATATTTTCATCAAATTCCGCCATGTATACCGACGCTTCTACTTCGGGCGGGCAGGCCAGTTCTAGGCCCTGGTTAGCGGAAGGCAAAAGACCGTACTCGCAATAGTCAGTAAAAACTTGCGGGTCCCAGGTCACGTAGGGCGCACGCTCGGCATACCTACTGTGCATATCCGCAACCGTCGCAAAATGGCTTCGTCGACGTGCTACAGGATGTTCAGCAACTGAATCGAACTGATGCTTAGTGCTGTTCTTAAACGCCTCTGGAGACAAAATGACCGGATCAACTAACACCAGATGTTTGAAGTGTTTCGCTTGATGGCCACAGGCGTGCACAACACAGTGACCGCCCATGGAGTGACCCACACCAATGGCGTCTTGCAGATCAAGCATTGCGCACACCTGAAGTAAGTCATTACCAAACTGAGGCCAGCTATAGGGGGGAACATTTCCGGACCGCCCATGACCGCGCATATCCACGGCAAAAATATGCCAATCCTCAGGCAACCCTGCAACCACTTGATCCCAACAACGCGCATGAAAGCCGGTCGCGTGGACTAGCAGAACCTGCTGGCCGCCGGGAGCGCCCCATTCAAATACAGATAAATCAACATCAGGCAGATTAAGGGTCATTTGCTTTGGCGAAGCTGGCATATTTCAAACTCGAATGAACTACAAAAAATCGGGCGTAAGCTACAAAAATTACCCCAACGGAGCTAGATATCTTAGGCGAAAGCTGCACAAAGCGTTACACTAGAAATCTGTACAATAGTGTACTAGCGAATATTCCTTCAGCGACGAAAATCATGACAGACCAAATCAACACAAGAAGCGAAATAGTTTCAGACGAAGCAGAGTTACTCATCCTCGTTGACAGCGAAGACCAGCCTGTTGGCGAGCTTGACAAAGCCGCCTGCCACAACGGCGATGGCAAACTGCACAGAGCTTTTTCACTCTTCATTCTCAACAGCAAGGGTCAAATTTTGCTGCAAAAGCGCGCAAAAAATAAGCGTTTATGGGGCGGCTATTGGTCAAATTCTTGCTGTTCACACCCAAGGGTTGGCGAGTCCATGGCCGATGCCGTAATACGCCGTAGCGAACAAGAGCTTGGCATCACAGTGAATGCAAAGTTTGTCTACAAGTTTGAATACTCGGCCCAATTCGGCGATATGGGTAGCGAACACGAACTGTGTTCAGTTTATGTTGCACAAACCGAAGATGAACCAACATTCAATACCGAAGAGATCAGCGCCTGCCGCTGGGTTTCTCCAGCCAAACTAGCTAAAGCACTCGTGGACAATGCTGACCATTATACGCCTTGGTTAAAATTGGAATGGGAAACCTTGCGCACAGATCATAGCAACGTACTCAGAGCATCTTAAACTTATCGCAGAACGCAAATAGAAGCCGAAGCAATCACGGCCTAAACAAGGGTCTGTTTCTACTTATGCTGCGGCTATCACTACCCCGCTAATTCGGCTTTAACATCAGTGGCGTGAAGCACCTAAACTCGCCTCAATCTTTGCCACCGGCCTTTAGGTAGGGTAACGCGGATGGCATCGTCAAGGTTTACCAACCCGCCCCGTACCACTCTGGCCATAATGCCGGCTTTACGAATAAGATTGCCGGCAATATCCGTATCTACGACCGCTGCCATTAACCCTTGTTGATAATCATCTAATTGTTTACACGGATTTCTTAAACCAGTGATCTGCACTTGCGCCTCCACGCCAACGGTGAGCAAAGTACCTAACGGCAAGCTCAGCAAATCTATGCCAATGGTGGTGAAATTTTCCCCCATAGTCCCTGGGTTCACAGCAAAACCCTGCGCGCGTAGTTGCTGAAGAAGTTCAAAATGCAAAAGGTGTACTTGACGAAGATTAGGTTGTGTCGGATCGGCTTTGACTCTAGACCGATGTTGGACGGTGACTGCGCTATGCACATCACCCTCAAGACCAAGCCCTTGAAGCAAGCGCACCTGACTAACAGGCGTTTTACTAAAGCAATGCTCCCGGCTAATACTGATTCCGATAAGCGAGCCCATTGTGTCAGAGGGTTTTTCCACCTATTTCATCGATTGCGGCTTCAGACGCACTCCCGCTGTTGCGGCAGTGTGCAGGTCAAACCACTGGTCAGCAGTTTGCCCCAAACGTGCGCGCATACCCCGCTTGATTTTTGCTGGTGCGCCCGCTGGAAAATCTGCAAAGCGTGCACAAATAGCGCCAGCTGTTTGCACAATTTGATCATCATTAACACATTGATTGGCAAGGCCCAATCGCAGCATATCTGAACCGTTCAATCGATCTCCAAGCAATACAACTTCAGCGATCACCGCTTCACTGTGGCGCAAATTCAGCCAGGCAAGGTTGTAGGGCGCTGCCATACCAATCTGCACCTCGCCCACTTGGACAAAAGACTGTTCGCCCACCACCAAATAGTCGCAGGCCAGAGCTAACGCCGCACCACCATTTATGGCATACCTCTGCATGGCACCAACAATTGGTTTGTCGCATTGAAATAATGCTTTATGCGCGCCACGCCAAATTGCTTGAAAATCAGCCAGCCACTCTGGCTCTGGCGTAGCGTTAAAGGCACCCAGGTCTAAACCAGAACAAAAGGCGCCACCCTCGCCACGAAGCATAATTGCCTGTACCTGTTGATCCGCATTTAGGGCATTAATGCTTTCTGCGAGAGCAATACCTAAAGGCCCAGTAATGGCATTTTTGCGAACAGGTCGATTCAATACGACTTCGGCCCATACACCCCCTGCTTCGGTAGTAAACTTATTGACTAAAACCTCTTTCATGACTGCCCCTCTACTCTGTTAACCTGTTTTTTAGCAAAAAAAGCCTCTCAAACCAAACGCTTTCACCCGGCAACCTAAACAAGCAAAAGAATGCCCAAAAGCAGCAAAAACATGCCTATCATCTCGCGAATTCTAATGCGCTCACGCAAAAAGAAAACAGATGTAACCAAGGTAAACAACAATTCCACCTGACCTAACGCTCTGACTATTGCCGCGTTTTGTAAAGACATGGCCGTAAACCAACAAATAGAACTAACGCTACCAATCAGCCCAACCCACACGGCGATGGGCCAACTGCGAGTAACCTTTTTAATTTGCGCCGGTTCCCTCAGAGCAAGATACATGCCCATCAGTAACGTCTGCAAGGTAAGGGTAACGGCAAGGGTAAAACCAGCGCGCTCAGCCAAACCTAGAGCGGGCGCAGAACTACCCGGCATACTGGCGTCAACGTCTACACTCAACGCCAAACTTGCGCCGCGAAAACACACCGCGCACAGCGCAAAAGCAGTGCCCGCCAGCACGCCATACCAAACGCTGGCATCACCCTGCAAAAAATCCTTGGTGCGAATACTGCCCGAGAGAAAGAACACGCCAATCAAACTCACCGCAATACCCACTAATGCTAAGCCAGATACTGCGTCGCCCAAAATGATCAAACCCAAAAGCGCTGCCTGCACTGCCTCGGTCTTACTCAGGGCAGTACCCACGGCGAAATGCGAGCCACTTACTGCTGCCACTAATGCTGAAGTGGCAATGATCTGCATAACTGCGCCAACCGTTACATAAGCCAAAAAAGCCAAATTTAGGTCGGGGAAACGGCCCTCCCAGATATAGGCAACATATATCCAGGCAAATGGAATGGCGTAAACAAAACGCACGTAAGCTGCGCCATTGACAGATAACTCTCCCGTTAGGCGTTTTTGCAACAACGAACGCAAGTTCTGCAAAAAAGCACCGGCGATTGTTAAACCAATCCAGAGTTCCATCAGCGCGCCTGCTGTGAAGGCAGCGCCTGATGCACCGCTATCTCGCGCCGAGACACCCTATTAAATCGATAGAGCAAAAGTATTGCGGCGCAGGTTAAACCCGTGGCCATGCCAATCCAGTAACCGTACACACCAAAATCTAAGGCTTCGAAATAGCCGAATCCTAGGATCCAAGCAACAGGAAACCCCACTACCCAGTAACATATTAGGGCAATCAAAAAAGGTGCTCTTGTGTCCTTGTAGCCCCTCAGTGCGCCCATACCAATTACCTGTAGATCATCGGATAACTGAAAAAATGCAACGATGACTATTAACCCTGTCGCGAGCTCCACCACAGATACCTCTGTAGAATATAGGCTGACAATAAATTCCCCACCTAACAACAATGAAGAGACAGCAAAAAGTGCGAATACAAAACCTGCACCCACTGCCACTAAACCGCTGCGGCGAGCGGCAACGTAATCTCCAGCGCCAACGTTGTAACCCACGCGAATTGAAGTCGCCATACCCAGCCCCAACGGAATCATAAAAACTAGGCCAGACACGTTATTGACAATCTGATTAGCCGCCACGGTCTCTACGCCCAGGCGGCCGATTAATAGGGTGACGGCGGAAAATATACTGAACTCAGCAAAGGTTGAAAGACCAATTGGCAGACCCAACCGAACCAAGCGCTTAATCTCGATAGTGTCAGGCCAAGAAAACTCGGCAAATACGTTGGTTACTTTCACTCTAGAAAACTGCACAACGCAAATAATGGCAATAAATTCAAAGGCCATCACAACAGAGGTCGCCCAACCACAGCCCTCGCCCCCCATAGCCGGCAAACCCATACCGCCGTGGATAAACCAATAATTCAGCGGAATTTTGAGCAAAAAAGCAGAACCGGCAATGAGCATTGCAGGGGTGGTCCAGGACGTACCTTCACACAGGTAGCGCAGCACAAAGTAACCCAGCACCGGCAAAACACCCCAACTAACCGCTTTCACATAAGCCATAGTTATGGGAATGGCTAAGGGATCAACACCAACAAAGTGATACATGGGTTCCAGGTTATGCAGCAGGATCATCATGGCAACACCGCAGAAAAACGCTATCCACAGCGCCTGACGCACTACGGCGCCAGCCTCGCGCACCCGACCACCACCATGCAATTGAGAAACCGTGGGGGTAACCGCCATAACAATGCCAGCAATTAGCATCAGTACCGGCCAAAAAATGACGCCTCCGAGCGCAACACCAGCCAGTTCAACGGAACTGACGCGCCCGGCCATGATTGTATCTAGTACACCCAGGCCCATTTGGGCTAGCTGTGTGATCACCAAGGGCAAGGCTAAGCCGGTCAGCTTTTTCAACTCTGTCGTCACCACTGCCCGATCCATCGCATTTACTCAGTTTACTGGCATCAAAAAAAAGCCCATTACGCCAAGCATTGTACAGGTGGACTCACAGGGAGACAGCGCCTCATTCTTTATTAGAAGTGGGCGGATGGGCGTCCGAAATGGGAATCATTATCATTGAGGAAAGTAACTAAGAATTGATCATTGATAGGCAAAACCTATTACAATGATCTAAAGTTTCAAATAGAAATGAAAACCTAGATATCTATACTAGGCCCCAGTCACCAAGCCTTAGGCTTGTACTTACTCAACTAAGACGGAGTTCATGTAATCATGGAACTAAAGGACAGCAATACATTGCAAAACCTTAAGGACGCCTTTGCTGGAGAATCTCAAGCAAATCGTCGTTACCTATACTTCGCAGCAAAGGCTGATATTGAAGGCGAGAACGATGTCGCAACAGTATTCCGCTCAACTGCGGAAGGCGAAACTGGGCATGCCCACGGACACCTAGAGTACATGGAAGCAGTTGGCGACCCAGCTACTGGCTTACCAATTGGTTCTACATCTGACAACCTCAAAGCGGCTGTCGCTGGCGAAACCCACGAGTACACAGACATGTATCCGGGAATGGCTAAGACAGCTCGCGACGAAGGCTTTGATGAAATCGCCGATTGGTTTGAAACCTTAGCAAAAGCTGAGCGTTCACACGCCAACAGATTTCAAAAAGCGTTGGATGCGATGGACTAACCGATATTCGTCGGATGTTCTAAAAGGGGCTTAATCGAGCCCCTTTTTTATGTCAGCAAAACAGCATAGACCCTGTCAATGATGAGAATAGAGAAATTCAATGAGTACACGTGAAGGTAGTTTAGAAGCCCCAGATCGCCAACCATTAGACTGGCAGAACCCTGAGTTCTATGACAAAGATTCATTGCACAAGGAAATGGAACGCGTTTTTGACATCTGCCATACCTGCAGACGTTGTGTCAGTCTGTGTGATTCTTTCCCAACTCTTTTTGATTTGGTCGATGAATCGGAGACCTTTGAAGTCGACGGCGTAGACAAGGCCGACTTCAACAAAGTTGTCGATCAATGCTTTCTTTGCGATCTTTGCGCCGAGACCAAATGCCCCTACCTACCCCCTCACGAATGGGCATTAGACTTCCCACATTTAATGCTGCGTGCCAAAGCACAAAATTTTGAAAACAAAGACACTAAGTGGCGAGATCGGATCATTACTTCTACCGATCCCATTTTTGATGCTATATCGACTCCGGGTATAGCCCAGATGGCTAATGCGGCAGCAAATTCAAAGCCTTTACGTAAAGCAGGTCAGGCGTTGTTTGGTATACATCAAGATGCTCCGTTGCCTACGTTCATACCTAAGCCTTTGACAGAGTCTTTAGAGGGCTATATCGGTGATCATGCCCAAGTTACTTCAAGCGAAAAAACCACCGGTAAAGTAGCCATCTTCGTGACTTGCTACGGCGATCACAACGAACCGCAAATGGTGGAAGACCTGATCGCGGTGCTCAACCACAATGGCGTACCGGTAAAAATACTCCAAGACGCTAAATGCTGCGGTATGCCGAAGTTAGAATTGGGAGATCTGAAAAAAGTCGAGAAAATGAAGGATGCGAACATCCCAGTTTTCCAGCAAGCCATTGCAGAAGGTTACGACATCATCGCGCCCATTCCCTCTTGCGTCTTAATGTACAAGCAGGAGTTACCTTTGATGTTCCCTGGCCACACTGACGTAGCCAATGTAAAAGCGCATTTTTTCGACCCTTTCGAATACCTGATGCTTAGACACAAAGCCGGCCTTATCAAAACTAAATTTACAAAGCCGTTAGGCAAAGTCGCCTACCATGTTGCCTGCCATCAACGGGTACAAAACTTTGGTATGAAGACCCGTGATTTCTTGAAACTCATACCGGACACAGAAGTCACTGCCATTGAGCGTTGCTCAGGTCATGACGGTACTTATGCGGTAAAAGCAGAAACTTACGACAAGGCAAAAAAGATAGCCAAGCCGGTTGTAAAGCGTGTTATCGACAGTGACCCAGATGAATTCGGTTCGGATTGTCCTATGGCTGGTCGTCTAATCGCAGAAGGCGTAGAAAACGGCGAGGCCAAGCACCCTGTAAGCATGGTTCGACAAGCCTACGGCATTTAGTTAGTTGGAACCCGAACTCAACATTTAAAAATATCAGCGCTGAACGTTTTCTTCAGCGCCTCAAGGATAGAAAATGAAATTGACCCGTGAAGACCTTTGGTCCTTAGAAGAATATGCACAGAAGCGAGAATCTTTTCGCAAAGAAGTTATCGCGCACAAAAAAAGTAGAAGTGTAGCTTTGGGACCCAATGCCACGCTGTATTTCGAAGATCTGCTGACTATGCGCTACCAGGTTCAGGAAATGTTACGTGTAGAGCGCATTTTTGAAACCGCAGAAATTGAAGAAGAATTGGCTTCTTATAATCCGTTGATTCCTGACGGCAGCAATCTTAAAGCAACTTTTATGATCGAGTATGGCGACGCCGAAGAACGTAAAGTAGCGTTGGCAAAAATGGGTGGCATAGAACTCACGGTTTGGGTTCAAGTGGACGGCGGTGAAAAAATCTACGCCATAGCGAACGAAGACATGGATCGTACAAGAGATGAAAAAGCCGCAGCAGTACACTTCACGCGCTTTGAGCTGAGCGCGGAGAATGTCGCTGACTTAAAGAGTGGCAAGCCGTTAACCATGGGTATCGATCACGCTAGTATCCCTTGCGTCATAGCAGTTGAAGGCGCAATCAAAGAAGCACTGCTGGCCGACTTTCACTAAAGCCAAAGTCCGCTAGCTTTTATCGCTGGGCTAGACTCTTCTAGCCCAGCCCACTTTTATCCCCAACCAACCACTAGTTTAAACTGGCATGTAGTACTTTCGCCAAGTCAGCCAGTAACTCTGCCCTCGTCGATGTCCCACGCCAACAAAATCCCAAGGTTCTGTAAGGCAGGTCATCTTTGATAAACGGAATGTAGCGCACATTACCTCGAGCACCATCAGCAGCCTTGTCACTTTCACCCCTGTCATTTGCCGGCACTGCAAATTCCGGCATCAATGTTACCCCCATACCTGCGCCGACTAACTGCCTTAAAGTCTCTAAACTCGTGGCACTGTAGCTTTTACTTTCGACACCACGGTGGGCGTGACAAACCGCCAGCGCCTGGTCGCGCAGACAATGACCGTCTTCCAGCAACAGTACTGATTCGCCCTCCAAATCTCCCGGCGTCACAATTTTGTATTCAGCTTTTGGATGATTTTCACCAACTGCCAAATAGAAGGGCTCGGCATAAAGTTCAAATTCTTCAATGTTGTCATCGTGCAAATCAGGGATTGGAATAGCCAATAAAATCGCATCTAGGTCGCCTCTTTTTAACAGCCTAGTAATGTGCGAGGTCTGACCTTCTGTCAGCTGCAATTGTAAATTAGGAAAGGTCTCTTTAATTGGGCCAAGAATTTTGGGTAATAAGTAAGGGGCAATAGTTGGAATAATTCCCACTCTAAGCTCACCGCCCAAAGGATCTTGTAATTGCTCCGAGAGCGCCAACAACGTATTTACTTCAGACAATATGCGTTGTGCCTGAGCGACGATTTGCTCGCCTTCTGGCGACAGCATCACTCGCCTGTTGGTGCGCTCAATGAGCATAACCCCCAGAGTCTCTTCCAGCTTTTTCAACTGAGTAGACAACGTCGGCTGGCTGACAAAACACGCCTCAGCCGCACGACCAAAGTGTCGGTGTTCAGCGACCGCAACCAAGTAGCGTAAGTCTCGAAGATTCATATAGCGTTTTTCCTAATGGCCAATTTATTCCGCAGGAAGCGGCTGCGCTCGTTCAATCATATAGTCTACTGACTGGGAAAGTTCCTCATCGGTGCAGCTATAACATAATCCACGAGCAGGCATACCCGGCGCCAACCCATTCACGGTAGATGCCAATAACAGCGCTTTGCCTTTAGCAATACGCGGCCGCCATTCGTCTACATCACCCAGCCGAGGCGCGCCGCTTATGCCAGCATTGTGGCAAGAATAACAATAATCGTTGTACACAGCCTTACCCGGGTGACTTGGGCCACTTTGTGCCGCACTAGCGCCACCGTCAGTACAGCCGGTAGTGAAAAGTAAGCTGCCAGAAAGCAGCAAAACGACCGGTAGCGAGCGTTGGGAAAAAGATTTATTCATTATATTTCTGCTCCAAGCAAAAAATTGTAAAACTGAAAGTGGCTGAATTATTATTTAATTTGAGTACGCCCCAAACTTGTACAAAAGATCCGTACTCAAGGCCCACGCATAAAGCCTATACAAAAGGCTTATGCAATAGGCTTATGCAAAAGGCTTACGCACTGGTCCATGTGGAATCAGCTCTACTCGACAAAGTTAGATAAAGCGTTAGCTCACTAGCAACAGCCGTCAATAGAGACTAAATTTGTCCGCATCTAGGGTCACAGGAAAAGCGCCACGCAGAGCCGCAAGCTCGGCTAAATCCAAGGTCTGTGTAATGATCCGTTGCTTGCCTACATCAACTTCAGGATCAACAAGTACCTTGCCGTCGCCATGATATACCGCGCTGCCACCGCCATAAACAATACCAGCGCCATCGGTACCAATAATATTTACGCCAGCACAAAAAGCCTGATTTTCCACAGCCCTTGCGCGCAGAAGTGTCTGCCAAATATCTCGCCGGGCTTCGGGCCAATTAGCCACGCACAACAACAAATCGTATTCCCGGTCATTACGCAACCACACCGGAAAACGCAGGTCATAACAAACCGACAGGCAAATCCTCCAACCTTGAAAATCTACCACCGCCCGCTGCTTGCCCTGGCTGTAATACTCGTCTTCTCCGGCCATACGAAACAAGTGGCGCTTGTCGTAGACATGTATCTCACCATCTGGCTGAACCCACAATAAGCGGTTAAAAAACTGCCCATGCTCTTCTATAACTAAACTACCGCACAGTACTTTCTCACGCTCACGAGCTTGCGTTAGCATCCAGTTAACGGTTTCGCCATCCATGGTTTCTGCAACCGTTGCTGAGTCCATAGTAAAACCTGTGCTGAACATTTCTGGCAGCACCACCAGCTGCGATGAAGAAGGCACTTGACCTAGCAGCGTTGCAAAATGCGCTCTATTAAGTTTTGGTGCATGCCAATGCGTGGCTGTTTGCAGTAACGTCAGGGTTAAAGTTTGCATAAAATCTCTGCTGCTCGTTGTAACGTTTCATCGTCTTTGGCAAAACAAAAGCGCAACGCTTTGTGGGTACAGTTCTGAGGGTTTTGATAAAAAACTGAAATGGGTATAGAGGCAATTCCCAGCTCTTCAGTCCAACGCTTTGCCAATGAATGATCAGGCTCATCGGTAATCTCAGAGTAATCCAGCAACTGAAAGTAAGTACCCGTCGAAGACTTAACTTTGAACTTAGAGGGCGCCAACAAATCACAAAAGAGGTCTCGTTTAGCCTGATAGAAGTCTGCTAACTGCAAATGATGTTCGGGGTGTGCTTGAAGAAAATCAGCAAGACCGTACTGGACCGGGGTGTTCACGGTAAACGTCACGTATTGGTGAATACGCCGAAATTCTAAGCTCAGCAGTTCAGGTGCAATACAATATCCAACCTTCCACCCGGTCACATGATAAGTTTTGCCAAATGAAGAGATAACGAAGCTGCGTGCGTACAAATCATCATAGCGACACAAACTGGTGTGCGCGTGTTGATCAAATACCATGTGCTCGTAGACCTCATCACCGATGAGATAAATATTTGTATCCGTGACCAATTCACGTAATTGCTGTATGTCGGCTTCCGCCCAGACGGACCCTGTGGGGTTATGCGGAGTATTAATAATGATCAGCCGAGTACGTTGCGTAATCGCCTCTTTCACTCGTTGCCAGTCCACGCAAAAAGATGGCTCGGTGAGCGGAATATGCACCGGCACGCCACCCTGTAGTCGAATCACTGGGTCGTAGCTGTCATAAGCAGGGTCAAAGACGATGACCTCATCACCACTGTGTACGACACTGGCAATGGCGCAAAAAAGCGCTTCAGTTGCCCCAGCGGTAACGGTAATTTCTTTCTCCGGGTCGCACTTCAAAGCGTAAAGGTCTGCTACCTTTTGAGCGATGGCCTGTCGCAATGGTGCAACACCCATCATGGGCGGGTACTGGTTAAAGCCATGAGTCAGATAATAATTTACCCGTTCTAGTAACTCTGGCGGGCCATCAAAGTCCGGAAATCCCTGGGACAAGTTGAGGGCCCCATGCGTTTGAGCCAGCGCGCTCATAGTGGTAAAAATCGTTGTGCCTACGTCTGGCAGTTTACTGACGGGTATCGGTCCCACTGGGCTAGGTCCAGCAGAATTGGTCACAACGGTGGTATTAGCATAGGAAGAACTCATCTACGCCCGCCTTTACGTTGGCATTGTAAAATTTTTAACATCACTTCTTCTCTTATGACAAACAGACTACCAACCAGAACGACAATCAGAGCGACAATCAGAGCCACAATCTAGATTCCTTTTTTGTAAGGTCTTTTGCATGTTCTTTAACCTTGTCTTTAGCCTTGTCTTTAGACTGAGTGTTCGGCCCATTTAAGCGCCGAAAAGGAACAAACACCATACCGAGCCACAGCTAGTTTCGCACAGGAACAGTGAAAACAAATATCAAAATATTTTGATATTTGAAAAAACCTTGGTAGCATGCGCTCCGCACACCGTCCCATGTGTTGGCAGTAAATAAATTTCCTACAATTTTCAGCAGAGAAATGCTTTTTTGCAATCTAATATCGCGCCATTCAATACAGCAAGCCACGCTGCTACAGAACCTGCTGAGTTAGACATCGTGGCTATGGCGAAAGCCATAGGGGACGACCTTAGAGCAAACATTTTGCGAGCATTAGCCCGGGATTCATTTGGTGTCATGGAGCTGTGCAAAATTTTTACTGTGGCGCAGCCCGCACTAAGCCACCACCTAAAAATTCTCAAACAAGCTGGCTTAACCAATTCTAGACGCGAGGGCACCAGTGTTTTTTATCAGCGTGCCGGGTTCCCTGCCCAGTCGCTTCCGGCAGCATTATTTAATGCGCTTGACCAAACCCCACTGCCAACTAGGGCGCTAGCTAAGGTGGATGAGATCTATACTGAAAGGGCACAGCAGAGCGCATCGTTTTTCCACAACAATGCTGACGTCCTTGATCACCAAAGTGAGCTGATCTGTCCATCCGAGGTGTTCATTCCCTATGTTGTGGAGACAATAGCCGAACACAACGCATCGTCTAGACAGGCAGCAAATAAAGTCGCCAAGCTCAACACCACTACTTTGCTCGAAATTGGCCCTGGCGATTGCACGCTACTTGCCGCCTTAGCGTCACAGTTTGATCAGGCCATTGGTATAGACAGCAGTCAATCCATGCTCAATGCTGGGTTAACCCAACTCGAACAGAATACAACTGCAAACACACAAAATATTACTCTTGAAAAGAAAGACTTTTATCAACTGCCCAACAGCGCAGAGTATGACGTCATCGTCGCCGCCATGGTGCTCCACCATATGCCCTCACCGGATGCATTTTTCAAGCAAGTAAAAAAACTTTTGCGGCCCAATGGTTTGCTCGTATTAGCCGAGTTGTGCCCGCACACCCAAGAAAAAGCGAAAACCCTCTGCGGTGATTTTTGGCTTGGCTTCGCACCCGAAATTTTGCAAGAACACGCCGCAAAGAACGGCTTGCAAGTGAAAGCCCAACAATACCTTGCCCAGCGCAACGGCTTTCGCGTGCAAATACCCAGTTTCGAATTAGTAACATCCAAACCTTCCCTATCTTAAGGAGATAGCAATGTCAGATTACAAAGTAGCCGATATGGCTCTGGCCGAATTCGGTCGTAAAGAAATCACTCTAGCTGAAGCCGAAATGCCTGCACTTATGGCACTACGCGAACGCTATGCCGCAACCCAACCCTTAGCAGGCGCTAAGATTATCGGCTGCATCCACATGACCATTCAAACAGCTGTGCTTATCGAAACACTGATCGACCTAGGTGCAGAAGTTCGTTGGTCCTCGTGCAATATCTTCTCAACCCAAGACCACGCAGCAGCGGCAATGGCAGCAGCCGGCATTCCTGTATTTGCTTGGAAAGGTGAAACCGAGGAAGAGTACGAATGGTGTATAGAACAAACAATCCTTAAAGATGGCACCCCATGGGATGCCAACATGTTGTTAGACGACGGCGGCGATCTGACAGTAATCATTCACAAAGAATATCCGGCGATGCTAGAAAAGATTCATGGCATCAGCGAAGAGACCACTACAGGCGTACACCGCCTTTACGAAATGATGCGCGATGGTGAGCTTAAAATACCTGCGATCAACGTCAACGATTCTGTCACTAAGTCTAAGAACGACAACAAGTATGGTTGCCGTCACAGTTTGAATGACGCCATCAAGCGCGGCACAGACATGTTAATGGCTGGCAAACGCGCTCTTGTTATCGGTTATGGTGATGTAGGTAAAGGCTCTGCCCAAAGCTTACGTCAAGAAGGCATGATCGTAAGGGTTACCGAGGTCGATCCAATTTGCGCAATGCAAGCCTGCATGGACGGCTACGAAGTTGTATCACCGTATAATGGCGGCAAGAACACCGGCAAAGTAGCAGACATAGACATGCGTTTACTGCAAGACACAGACATTGTTGTGACCTGCACAGGTAACGCAAATGTGTGTGACGAAGCAATTCTGCGGACTGTTAAAGCAGGCGCAGTTATCTGCAATATCGGTCACTTCGACAACGAAATTGACACCAACTTCATGCGCGAAAATTGGACTTGGGACAAGGTCAAAGATCAGGTTCACATGATCCACCGTTCAGAGACTCGCGGCGACTACCTGATCCTGTTATCAGAAGGTCGTTTGGTCAACTTGGGTAACGCTATGGGTCACCCATCGCGGATCATGGACGGTTCATTTGCCAACCAAGTACTGGCGCAAATGTATCTGTTTGAGCAAGCATGGTCAGATCAGCCAGCGAACCAGCGTCAGCCAATTAGTGTTGAAGTACTGCCAAAGAAACTAGACGAAGAAGTGGCAGAACTCATGGTTGCCGGCTTCGGCGGCGTTATGACACGCCTGACCAAGTACCAAGCAGACTATATTGGTGTTGGCGAAGAAGGTCCGTTTAAAGTTGAAAGCTACAAGTACTAGCGCTTTCTTCAAGCCCTTCCATTAGGGCCAAAAAGACCACTCTCCTATCAGTTGGCTAAGGCCAGCTGATAGGTTTGCCTCTACCCACTCTGTGCGCGGGGAGCTAGCTGTCCAAGCTGTCCTAACCCAGCCGATATGTTAAAAAGCACAGCAATTGAACTGACAAGAACTAGCCGGCCTCTACCCGACTTGCCACCCCAGCAAGTACCTTTGAAACGACACTGATGAAATTAAGTAAAAGCTGTTAAGCAGCCGCTTTACTGAGTGAGTCAGACCGCGTATTGTCCGCGCGACCCAGCGTTACAACCCCAATCTTAGAAACCCTATCTTGGAACTCCTGTTTTAGAACCCTTATGCAACCACTGAATAAAATTTTAGAAACTCTCGATCTCGAAGAAATTGAGTTGAATCACTACCTTGCCACCAGCCCCAACGAAGGCTGGCAGCGTGTTTACGGCGGCCAAGTCATCGGCCAGGCCTTAGTAGCGGCCTCACGCACCGTAGACGAAGATCGGCAAGCCCACAGCCTGCATGGATATTTCCTCAGGGCTGGCGATAAAGATATCCCCATTTTGTATAAGGTCGACCGCATTCGTGATGGTCGAAGCTTCACGACACGGCGCGTGGTCGCAGTACAAAAGGGTAAAGCCATCTTTACCATGTCGATCTCCTTCCAGGTTGCCGAAGAGGGTTTGTCTCATCAATTTCCAATGCCTTCTACCCCTAAGCCGGAAGATCTAAAGGACGAAGACGAGCTGCGCAGAGAGCAGGCACAAGCATGGCCCGCAGAATTTCAGGAATCTTTTACCGGTTCATCTGCCATACAAATGAAGCATGTAGAACCTACAGACCTGCTTAACCCAAAGCCTGCTGAACCAATTCAACGTTGCTGGATGAAGAGTGGTCAAAAGTTACCGGATGACCCTCGCTTACATCAATGTGTACTTGCCTACCTTTCTGATTGGTCCCTACTAGATACCGCCGCACGCCCACACGGCGTGAGCTTTATGCAAGACAACGTACAAGTCGCAAGCCTAGACCATGCTATGTGGTTCCACCGCCCTTTTAGAGCCGATGAATGGCTCCTGTATGACCAAGACAGCCCAACTGCCAGTGGTGCCAGAGGCTTTAATAGAGGTCTAATTTATAATCAAGCAGGAGAGTTAGTGGCATCTACTACCCAGGAAGGGTTGATGCGCGTACATAAATAGACGTCGATAGTCCGATCCACGAGCACTTTAAGTGCTCTCGACTTAGCGTTAGCCTTGCAGCGGTTTTCTAGTTATTTGGGCAAATGCTCTATAAAGGGCCTTTAGGAAAAGGCCTTTAGAAAAAGGCTTTAGAAAAGAGCTTTAGAAAGGAGTTTTTTGCAGAGGTCTTTTCCGAAACGAATTTTTCGGAAAAGTTATTCTTGAGGGGAGCTAGTTTTTGGGGAAGCTATTTCTTAGGGAAAGCAAGATTCTGCCAAAGATCTTGGTAATCATAGTCGGTCTGTAGAGCCAAATTCAGGCGATTATAAGCACCAAAATCGCTAACAATATGTGTCACCTGAACAATTCCCTTGTCCGTTAAACCCACACTGCGTAAACCCTCTATATCAGCATCCGTTACAGCTGCCGGTTCGTCATTGACCTTGAGCGCATAGTCTAATATTTGCTTCAAGCGTTTATTGCTGACGCTGTCGGTACCCTTCTGCAAAAGTTCACTGACCAAATCTTCTGACTCACCCAGCCCATGATTGAGAATAGTGCAAAATGCTGCTGTGCAATAGGCGCAACCATTGCGCTGAGAAACCAAAATACCAATGTGCTGAATTTCTGCCATTTCAAGCTCACCCGCTTCCCACAGCACTTTGGTCGCGCCGAGTTTAGCGGTGAAAAATTCAGGAAAATTCAGTTCGACAAAAAAATGGTTAGGGACACTGCCTTCCATTTGCGTGACCCAGTCGAAGATTCCCTGCACCGCAGGATCATCAACTTGATCTGGTTTAGCAATTTTAACTCTAGCCATTTCCTTTCCTTTACCGAAAATTTTGGCGCCTTACGGCGCCGTCATAAAGTTTAGCCTTGAGGTTCAGTGCTAAAGCCTAGTCCTATGGCATAGTCCTAATACATAGTCCTAATACATAGTCCTAGAAAATAAGTCCTAAAACTTAACCCGAGAACTTAACCCGAGAACTTAACCCCTAATTAAAATCGCGTCTAAGTTCTATGCGCCATTCTCTGCCGCGGTCAAACAAACCTTCGAAGGATTGAAAAGCAGTACCATAGACACCACTGATGAGATAATCGTCGTCAGTAAGGTTACGTCCAGACAAAGTTAACAACCAATCATCATCAGCGCTTATCCAACGCACGCTGGCATCTATAAGCTGCACCGAATCCGTCTCTAGTATCGGTGTATTAAATGCATCATTAAAGGTGTTAGAACGATAACTCCAGTCGGCGCGCACAATCACTGTACCTCTATCGCCAAACTGTGTTTCTTTAGAAAGACCAAGGCTAGCTGCAAATTCGGGTACACGTTCAAATTCGAAGGCATCACTGATCAATGTGATATTGGTATCTATTTGCTGATAGTTGGCGTCAAGATAAGCAAAGCTACTTTCTACTAACCAGCCCGCACCAGGAGAAAGCAAGGCCTCCAGCTCTAAACCCTCAATGGTTGCAAACCCAAGGTTACGTGTTACCGGTGCAACGCTGTTAAATACTTGAACCTGCAACTCTTTATAGTCAGTACTAAAGAGCGCTCCATTAATGCGTACTTTGCCGTCATTAAAAGTTGCCTTAAAACCAACCTCGTTTACTTCTGCAAATTCTGGGTCGTAGGTAGGGATCAGATCTAAATCAGCTGTGCCGGCTGGCGCTGTGAAGCCTGCAACAACGGGTGGAAAAACTCGTTGGGTAAACCCACCAGATTTAAAACCTTCGGAATAATTGTAGTAGATGAGTAAGTCATCCGACAGGTCATGTGACAGATTCACCAATGGGGTGAACTCAGAGATATCAATTTTCTTTTCTAGCAGCGGTAGAATGCGCTCACCAGATTGCAAAAATGGCGCGTCCAAAGCCGCTAACGGGTTGCCCGCAGGAACCTGCCGACTAATTCCAGCGTAATAGTTTTGGAATATAATTTGGTCCGGCGTGAAAGACTTTTGCTCGTCGGTATATCTACCGCCTAAGGTGACGTGAAATTCAGGAGTGACATCATAAGTCAGTTGCGCAAATGCGGCCCAAGCTTCGTTATCAAAGTCGCCACCTGAACGGAAATTAGAAACCGTGAAATCTAAGATATTCGTATTTGTGCCGTCTTCAGAAAAATAGTACAGACCAGTAACCCACTGCATTTTATCGTGGCTGCCGACAAGTTGAATTTCTTGCGTAACCTGATCTTGTTCAAGGACATCAGAAAACTGGGATATACGATGAGGAGAGTGATCGCCATCACGAGCAAATTCAGCATCCAGCTGACGCACAGCTGAAATTGATTTCAATGATAGTACTTCGTTTATATCGTAGTTCAAGGTAACGGAGGCACCGAACGTATCGTTTTCTGAGAATGCAGGCGCTGTACCTTCGTCAGTACCGTCTTTGCCAACGTAACGACTGTCGTAGCAATTGGCGCTAGCTGGATTAGATGTCACACCAACACCAGCGGCATCAGTTACGGCGCAAGGTTGTCCCGGCGCTAATGCCGCCGTGGTGACGTTATGAATAAAGGCCATCGGCGGAGGTGGAGCTAATACAACACCATTGAGCTGACTCAAATCGGTGAAATCAATGCCTATTAACTCCATCGCAGGACCGTGTTCGCGGTCTTTCGAAGCGTCTACATTTAACTGTGCCGAGAAAGCTTCTGAAGGCTCCCAGTTCACAGCAAGTCGCGCGGCTTTTGTGTCGTCGTTACCTAAATCAATACCATCAGTCCGAGTCACATAGCCATCTTGGGTAAAGTTGGCTAGCGTTAAGCGCGCTGCTACGGTCTCGCCAAAAGGCGTTTCCAGCGACGCTTTAAAGTTAGACAACTTGTCAGTACCAGCACTGTAGGCCAAGCTACCCGTACGCTCACCACCTACTTCAGGTTTGATGGTGGTAACTGATATAGCGCCGCCAATTGTGTTGCGCCCAAACAGAGTGCCTTGTGGGCCACGCAGTACTTCTAAACGCTCAATATCAACCAAGTCTAAAATCGCGCCAACAGAGCGAGCAATGTAGACCCCGTCAACATATAGCCCGACACCAGGCTCTGTGGTTGGCAAAAATTCTTTTTGCCCAACGCCACGCAAATAGATTGCCGCAGAATTAGACGCGCCACCAAAACTCGGGTTATTTTCCAAAGTTAAACTTGGCACAAAACGAGAAATTTCGTCTAACGTGGTAATACCACGGTAATCTAGGGCATCACCGGTATATGCAGAAATGGCAATCGGTGCATCCTGCAACCCTTCTTCGCGACGACGAGCGGTCACTACCACTTCTTCAATCACCGCATTAAAACCAGAACTACGCTCCGGCGTTTCGTCCGCTAAGGCGACATTAGCCGCAACCGATGAGACCAAAGCTATGGCAACCGCAAAGCCGCTTTTATTCATTTTCACAAGGCATTCCCTTTCTATTTTTCTATCTGTATTACCGCGTATAAGATCTTATTTCGCGAGCCTAACTTGGCCAAACCCGCAGGCATTTAACAAAATTTCATGCGACAACTTCGTACGACTGCTTTAGCCAACTATTTCACCTAACTATTTCACCTAACTACGTCACCTAACTACGTCACCTAACTACGTCACCTAATTAAGAAGCTGGTCGTCTCGCTGATTTTGCCAATTGCCCAACAACGCTTTCTAACTTTTTCTAACTTTTTCTAACTTTTTCTAACTATGCAATAACTGGCACACTTCTCATGGCTTCAGCAATCTGTGCATCAGACAGGTCTAAGTCGTGCATTTCGCCATTCATGTACTTATCGTAAGAGGCTAGGTCAAGATGACCATGGCCACAAAGTGCAGTGAGAATTACTTTCTCTTCCCCTGATTCTTTACAAGCCAATGCTTCGCGAATGGCTGCAGCTAAGGCATGAGTAGGCTCCGGCGCAGGAACAATGCCCTCTGAACGAGCAAACTGTAACGCACTAGCAAAACACTCAGTCTGAGGAATGGAAATCGCTTCAACTAAGCCCAATTCATAGATATGGGACACCAATGGCGCCATACCGTGGTATCTAAGACCACCCGCATGAATTGCCTCTGGAATAAATCCGTGGCCCAAAGTGTGCATCTTCATAAGCGGCGTCAACCCAGCTGTGTCGCCAAAGTCATATCGATACTCACCTTTTGTTAGGGTCGGGCAAGCTGTGGGTTCAACGCAGCGGATCGTAGGATTCATCTTGCCGGCCATTTTCTCACGCAGAAAAGGAAAAGCTAGGCCACCAAAGTTAGAACCACCACCTGTACAGCCCACCAATACATCTGGCGTTTCGCCTACTTTAGCTAATTGCAGCAAAGCTTCTTCGCCAATAATGGTTTGGTGCAAAAGTACGTGATTTAAAACACTGCCCAAGGCATAACGAATGGTTGGATCTTTCACCGCCTCGCTGACCGCCTCGGAAATGGCGATACCAAGAGATCCAGGGTGATCCGGATCTTGGGCCAGTAAAGAGCGACCAAATTCCGTAACTGTGGAAGGACTCGGATGCACTTTGCCACCCCAGATTTCCATCATGGTGCGACGATAAGGTTTAGCCAAGTAAGAGGCTGCAACCTGCCAAATTTCACATTCCAAACCAAACTGCGCGCAAGCAAAAGCCAAAGAGCTTCCCCATTGGCCGGCTCCGGTTTCTGTGGTTAGTTTACGTACGCCTTCTTGGGCGTTGTACCAAACCTGAGGTACCGCAGTATTCGGCTTGTGCGAACCTGCAGGGCTTACGCCTTCGTACTTATAAAATATCTTCGCCGGTGTATCGAGTAACTTCTCTAATCTACGCGCCCGAAACAGAGGGCTAGGTCGCCATAAGCGATACACGTCCAGTACTTCGCCGGGGATATCAATATACCGCTCTGTAGACATTTCTTGAGCAATCAATGCCTTGGGAAACAGCGGCGCAAAATCTTCCGCAGTGGCAGGTTGATGGGTGCCTGGGTGCAAAGGCGGCGGCGGTGGTTCTGGCAGGTCTGCCACGATGTTGTACCACTGTGTGGGCATCTCATCTTCTTCTAGCAAGATCTTCGTATAGTCACTCATCGATATATCCAAATAAAAACAGCCGTTAAGGCATAAAAACTCGTCCCCGAAAGGCGACATCATATTGATACCTATGAGGAAAGAAAAGCGCCTCAATAAGGATCAGAAAAAAGCAGCTGATAGGGCAAAACAAATCCAGCTACGGGGGGGAATCTCGCAACCTGACGGGCGGCCACAAAAACAGCTGTCTCGCCGGCGCTAATGGTGGCTTATTAACAACAAATCTGCCACTCCCACGATGTAAAACAAGGCAAACTTAGGCGAATAATGGGTTTAAAACCTATAGAGGCAACGAATATGGGTGAATAACCATAATACATCAAACCACTGACACCTTTGACCTAAGTACCGTGAAGAAATTCCCGGAGACAATATTGCCAAAACCGCACACTTATCTCGCGAAAAACTACCGCTCATCGCCCATTCGCTACGCTTAACTTTCTCTGAGCGTACTTTTCAGCAGAACACGCAAAGACTCCCAGTCAATCTCTGAAGCTGCTCCATCTTTGCACCAAAAGAGTCGGGGCAGTTCTTCAGTTAAAAATTTTCGTGAAGCAAAAACGTAAATTTGCATCCACAATTGTGAGCGAGGAAAGAAATGGTTTTTAAAGACAAATGGATGGCGATTGCCACTACTGCAATCCTAGCAACAACAGCATTAACCACCCAACAATTACACGCTGAGGGTCGAGTCATTGAAGAAGTTTTGGTTACCGCTGAAAAACGCGAATCGACCGTATCAGATACTTCTATTTCCATTACGGCCTTTGGACAGTCTCAACTAGAAGACTTTGGCATCCAAGGCGCAGATGAGTTGGTTAACTTTATCCCTGCAACCACCCGAGACAACTACGATATTCGCATCCGCGGCGTGGGACGAAATTTCCGATCCTTAGGCGGTGATCCTGGTGTAGCCACTTACTACAACGGCATTTATTCCGAAGATTTTGGTATTGCTTCATCAGAAAACGGGCTCTACGACGTTGAACGTGTGGAAGTACTACGTGGTCCGCAAGGCACCCTTTATGGACGCAACTCCATTGGCGGCGCGCTTAACTACATTACCAATAAACCCAGCAACGAATTTGAGGGCGAGTTTAGAGTGGCCGCTGGTAACTTTGGTTCACAAGAATACTACGGCGTGCTTTCCGGTCCTATAGTCGAAGATAAATTGGCTTATCGATTGGTTGGCGTAAAACGTGACAGAGATGGGTCTATTGACGGTCAGAACGGTTCTGAAGAAATTAATACCATCGACGACCAAAACATCTCCTTTGCCGTGGAATGGAACATTGCTGAAAATTGGCAGATGAACGTACGCTGGAATGATAGACAATCGGACAGAGTTATTGGCCAAAACTTGGTTGTAGCAGATGGTATTGCTGGACAACGAGGTGTTCGCGGCACAAGCAGTTTCGCTCGTGGATTAAGACTCACGGACGGCTCAACTCCGGGAGAATACATCTTTTCTCACCCTGTAACAGGGGTGCAAAGCTTTGGTCTACCCGTACGACCCGGTGTTGACTTTGCAGCATCCAATGCACCTAACCCTGCATTTGGTGCCACTGGTTTAACCCTCAATCGCGACTTGAATGATTTAGACAACTCAATCGCCACCAATAATGCAAACGATGAAGAATTTGTTCAGCAAGGTGTACAGTTCGATTTAAACTGGGACATCAGCGACACTGTTTCACTTAAGTACCTAGGTGGCTGGCAGGATTTCGATTATACCTTTGACATTGATTACGACTATACAGACGCAGCATTTTCACAACCTCGGCAAACAGTACTTGAGGCTGTTGAAACCTCGTCTCACGAACTACAGTTGTTGTGGCAGATTGGCGAACGCCTAGAAATGACCAGTGGCCTCTATGCTTTCAATTCAGATCGTCTACAAAACTTTGCGTTCAGAGACAACGAGCGTTTCGTAACACCCTATAACTATGGCAATCTACTCGGCTTTGCTTTAGCCAGCGGCGCCAATCCTGAACATCAAAGACTGGGCAGTACTGGTGGATTTGGCGTATGGCAGGGAGACCCCGGCGGCGCTTCATACGAATATTTCAATAATGTGGTTACAAAAGCCCTAGCAGCTTATACCCAGGGCACCTACACGTTTGATGAAAATTGGGCATTGACCGTAGGTGTGCGCTGGGCCAAGGACGACAAAAGCGCTTCTGAAAATCGCACAGGCTACTTCGAAGGCGACATAAGCAGCTCCGGCAATTTCGCCGGCTTGGGCCCAGCCTTAATTGGCCAATGTAACGCTGCTTTCGGCACTGACTGCAGTGCCCTGGGCCTCACGCCTCTGGCCATTGCCAATATCTTCGCTGGCGCAGCCACACCCACCTTCGACCCAACAAATCCGATATCCCCAACATGTGCACTTGGCAGCAGTAATTGCGCTACGCCATTATTGCTGCAAGGTATTCCATTTTCTTTTGCTGACCAAGCTGCTGATGAAGATGACTGGGGCGACGTGTCGTTCCGAGTGAACCTAGATTGGACACCCAGCGAAGATACATTGATCTACGGATCTGTAACTACAGGCTATAGAGCAGGCGGATACTCCTTGGGTATTGGTGACTCGCGCGCCGTGGGCGAACTGCTAACTTATGACCAAGAAGAAGTGGTTGCTTACGAACTGGGCTACAAGGGCACTTTGTTAGATGGACAACTACAAGTTAACGCTTCAGCGTACATCTACGATTATTCGGACTATCAGGATCGAATCGAGATTTTCAACGGCCAAACTAATACAGCTCTAGATCAGGTGATTAACGCCGATTCCGCTATAAATTCCGGCTTAGAAGTAGAAGTCACTTGGCTAGCCAGCGATGCACTAACAATCGGTGGTAACGCCAGCTACACAAAGGCGGAATACGATTCCGATCTCTTTGTTTTAGAAGATGACAACCCAGCTTACCCAACAAGTATTTTCAGCGACTTCAGTTTTGATACCGCAAACCCGGGTGCAGATAACTTTTTGATACGCAACTACAACGGCAATGCACTGAAACGTATTCCTGAGTGGAAGGCGACAATCTGGGCCTCCTACGAATGGCAATTCAGTGAAAGCTCCTTAACGGCTGGAGCCGTATATGCCTACACGGGCTCCTACTATTCCTCGGGTGTAGAGCGGACACTGGACGAAGTGCCAGAGCGGACTCGCATAGATTTGTCGCTAATATGGCGTGATTCGTCTGAGAACTGGACCGTGAAGGGCTTTGTAGACAATGTCACCGATCAGGTTTATGCCAGAGGCCTAGATACACCAACAGAGGCAAGAGACTTCCGTCTTGTTGCAGAACCCCTCTACCCACGCTACTACGGAGTGGATGTGACCTATAGGTTTGGCGCGCACTAAAAATGGAGCCAAGCACTGAAGCCTGCCTTTTGGCGGGCTTTTTTTTGCTAATATTTTTTTCAGAAACTGGCAATTTTCACTGCAAATTACCAAGGTTCGGTGTTTACCTGGTTGCGCCATTGCTTCAATTCAATCCATGCACTGCAATTGCCAATGGTGTAATTTATGGCTGGGGATCAAAAAAAGGGGAAATTACAGATGAAAAATTTATACCGCCTGCTAACAGCCGCCAGCATAATTGTTTTAACAACATTATTAGTTGCCTGCTCTAGCCCAAAAGACATAAAACCGACTACAGCAGACACCCATAACGAAACAGCAGTGGTAGCGCCCAGATTTAACGCGCCCAGCCTTGTCATGCCCAAAGACACCATTATCGCAGAACCTCAAGCCAACGCTTACCGCGACGCCTATTTTGGCGATCTGCACGTACACACAGACTACTCGTTTGATGCCTACGCTTTTGGCACTGTAGCCACGCCCTATGACGCCTATAGATACGCTCAAGGCGAAGCCATCGCCCACCCAGCAGGTTTCCAAGTACAACTGGGCCAGCCGTTAGATTTTTATGCCGTTACAGACCACGCCATGTTTTTAGGCGCAGTCAAAGCCGCGGCCAATACCACCACCGAGTTTTCTAAAGAACCTCACGTACAAGATCTGCATAACATCAATACGCCAGATAATCTGAACCTTGCAAGCCTGCCTCAGCGTGTGAAAGCCTTTAGCACTTTTCTCCCAGATACTCTAAATAGAATTGCCAGTGGTGACACAGACGTGGCCATTGTGAATAAAATTGCCAAAGACGCCTGGGCGGACATTGTCCAAGCAGCCCAAGCGAACAATCGCCCAGGGGAATTTACAACCTTCGTTGCCTATGAATACACCTCGTCTACAGACGGGCGCGGCAATCTGCACCGTAACGTCATTTTCAGAGATTCAGATAAACTACCTGCACTGCCCTTCTCGCGCTTTCATAGCCAAAATCCAGAGGGCCTGTGGGATTGGATGGACGGCCTCAGAGCGCAAGGCATAGAAACACTCGCCATCCCCCACAACTCCAACGGTTCAAACGGCGCAATGTTTCAAATGGTTGACTGGGCCCGCAACCCAATTGATGAAACTTATGCCCAACGCAGAATTCGCAACGAACCCCTGGTCGAAATAACTCAGGTCAAAGGCACGTCAGAGACACACCCACTGCTCTCACAAAATGACGAGTGGGCGAACTTTGAAATAATGCCGTATAGAGTTGCCACCACCATAGCCAGCCAACCAGAGGGCTCTTACGCACGACAAGCGCTACTAAACGGCATGACCTTGGCCGACCAAGGTTTAACCAATGCCTATCAATTTGGCTTTGTCGGCGCATCCGACACCCATACAGGGGCTGCATCACTAGATGAAGAAAACTACTTCTCCAAAGTGGGCTTGTTAGACGCAGACGGCAGTCGCCGTGGATCTCAGCCGCTGACCGCAGGCGATGCTGAAATCATCAAAGCCGCTGGTCGCGTTGAAATTAAACAAATTGGCGGCAAACAATATGCTACCGGCGCATATGAAACTTGGGGGGCATCTGGTCTTACTGGGGTCTGGGCAGAGGAAAACACACGGGATGCGATTTATCGCGCATTTAGGCGCAAAGAAACTTTTGCGACATCTGGGCCCAGAATGAAGGTTCGGTTATTCGCCGGTTATGATTTCGGCGGCAACACCCTCAATGACACAAATGAAGTAGCCGCAGCCTACGCCAACGGCGTGAGCATGGGCTCAGAACTATTAGCCAACCGTGACCAAGCGCCAACGCTGTTAGCCCACGCCTCCCAAGACCCAAATTCAGCGCCGCTGCAACGCTTACAGATCGTAAAAGGTTGGACAGTGGACGGCGAACACAACGAGCAGGTTTACGATGTTGCCTGTTCCGACGGCGGCTTGGTGGATGCAGCTACTCATCGTTGCCCGGACAACGGCGCCCAAGTAGATCTAAACAACTGCGCCATAAGCAGCAATTTGGGCGCAGCAGAGCTTAAAGCTAACTGGCGGGATCCAGAATTCGATCCAGAGCACAGGGCGTTTTACTATGTCCGCGTGCTCGAGAACCCAACTTGTCGATGGTCAACTTGGGATGCGATCAAAGCTGGTGCAACCCCACGCTCAGATTTGCAAGCGACCATTCAAGAAAGGGCATGGTCGTCTGCTATTTGGTTAGTACCTAACGCTGGTTAGCCGCCAAACTTACGCCAGCCAATTGCGAGCACAAGCGCTGATCGCAAACAATGCCAACAAATAGAGCCCAACCCTTCGTGTTGGGCTTCTCTCACCCCCTACACCATTAAGACTTTCAGCAAGCTTTATTTGAGGCCTGCTTTACCTGCCTAAAGCACACCCCGCATTCGGCTAAACCATTACCATTAAAATATTGCTTAATGTCCGTATTGTTTTTACAGTCAAGTGGCCGCAAAGAATAAATAACTTTGCTCTACAACAGATCAACAATAAAAAGGAAATAGTGGCTCAACAGAGGCCGTGAAATTTCTATGAGCTACTCTATATGCTTTATATATCCACCTTAGCCGTTACTGGAATTTTAATAACAGCATTAATCTACCGCAAATTTTTTAGTTTGAGGGGGGCGAGAATTCCCGATGTACTAACTAGCGCATACGCGTTGGTACCGAGATATCATGCTCAAGAGTGGGAGCTCTACAACAACGACTTCGCCGCAAATTCAAGAAAAGTCCGAGTCTGTTTGGAAGAACTAGGAATATCTTACACGAACCACCCCATAGATATGATGAACCCTAAAACAATCAAGAACATCCCAAAAGATGTTTTGGCGGCAATTCCCAACAACCGTCTGCCGATTCTCCGCCATAAAGATCGACTAATCTTCGGTTACAAGCAACAGATCGAATACATGATCGATCAGCCAATATGCGCACAACGATTGCTCCCTGCAAAAGAAAATGAAAACCAGCGGCTGGAAAGTTGGCTAGAGCTAACATCACGTTTTGATCAAACGGTGCTCTTACCCAGTCTAGGGTCTACCGGCAACGCACTCTATGCCATTTCATTGCCGTTATTCAGCGCGCTTATAGCGGAGGCAAATAACCTAATGGTGATAAAAAGTTTTTGGCGGAACCGATTTATGCGAAGACCTCTCCTCACTCCAGCTCTACAATTTCGCAATTTCGCCAGCATCACAGCAAACCCAAAATTCATGGACTTATTCGAACAGGCCAAAGAGTCCATGGAGAATTACCTCGACGAAGCTGAAAACAGCTTGGTCGAACACGGGGAAAGTTGGCTCATCGGAGAAACTTTCTCTCAGATTGACATAGAAATGATGGTGCTGCTGGATCGCCTTAGGTCACTGACTATGTTGGAAGATCTATTGAATGCACGACGCCCTCAGCTAAGTCTATATTGGCAGAGGTTATCTGCAAGACACAGTTACAACGCTGCCCTTACAAAATTCGACAGGAGAAATATCAAAGCCGCAACTATGAAAATATTGGCAACAAGGACGACCAATAAAGAATTTGATGAACTACTAAGAGTGAATCACTGACAGGAAATTAATGGAGCTCATCACTGCTTTGCATTATTGGGCAAGCGCAAATAAGACTATAGCTTTACCGCAACATTGATAAATAATAACAACGAAATAGCGGTTCAACAGAAGCTATAAAATTTCTAGGGCAAAAAGACTATGTTGACAATAATCATTCCACTCCTTGCTGGAATATCACTAACCGTACTCGTCCTAATTCTTTTACAAAAGAGACGTCCAAGAATTCAAGCGATACTTGCCAGTGAAAATGCGACTTCAGCCCTGCCCTATACTCACGAATGGGAGCTGTACCACAACGCATTAGCCCCATCGCAAAGAATCTGCGTGGGCCTGGCGGAACTAAACATTCCCTATAAAAGCTATTACATCACAATGGAATCTGACTCACGCGATGCAATTCCAACCCACATCATGAAAGAGTTACCCAACCACCAGCTACCAATGCTGCTTCACAATGGCAGGGCCCTTTACAATTCTCGAAAGCAAATGAAATATCTAATTGCCCAACAAGCAGCAAACGGCCAAATGATACCTGCGGCGGCCGACGAAAAATCGAGGCTTGAGGAATGGTTAAGCAAAACGTCTGATTTAGATGATGATGAATTCCAGCTAAAGCCGGGCAACGAAATTTTCACCATTGCTTTACCACTGTGGGCCGCAGCTTTAGAGCAAGTAAGTTATCGCAGGATGGTAAAGACATTCTTGTTTAATCGTTTTGCACGAAAACCCATTAGAGCTACAGCCATAAGAACACTGAAGTTACTATCGGTGTTAGAAAACCCAAAATTAAATGATGCATTCGAAACAGCAAAAGAGACGATTGAAGCCCAGCTCGATGAGATCGAATATTCCTTGGTGAAACACAAAGGACCCTGTATTACTGGAGAGACATTTACTCAAATAGATGTCGAAACAATGGTGTTACTAGACCGACTTAACTTAATGACTATGTTAGAGGACCTCATGAATTCTCACCGCCCGAACCTTCGCCTCTACTGGGAAAATTTGCAGCCTAGGCCAAGCTATAAGAAAGCAATCCTAAGCTACAGGAGACCCGACATAAAAGCCGCCAGGCTAAAAATATTGGCAACCAGAGAAACCAACAAAGGTTTTGACGAAATGCTTAGAGTGAATCACTAACAGAACATTCATATAGCTAATTCTCAGCATCTCAAGGGCGCAACCAAACCTGCAGTTTTACTGCAATCCGGACCAATAATAACAATGAAATAGCAGCTCAACAGAAGCTGAAAAATTTCTAAGAGCACCAGCATATGATTGAAATAGTAGCATTAACGGTTATTGGAATATTGCTAGCAGCATTACTGTTATTTGTACGCCTTCAGAGAATAAACCAAGGAATCCGCAAAATACTTACGGGAGCAAAAGAAGGCGAAACTCTGCCGCATACTCACGAGTGGGAGCTCTATCATAATGAACAAGCCCCATCGCAAAGAATTCGTACTTGCCTAGCGGAGTTGCAGATTGCCTATAAGAGCCATGAGGTACGCATAGCAACTGACATCAAAAATAGTGTTTCAACCGATTTCATGAAGCGGTTGTCCAATTTTCAATTGCCACTGCTGCTTCACAACGGCCGCGCAATCTATAATTCGCGGCAGCAAATCAGCTACCTAGTAGCCCAACATGCACAGGGGGCGAAACTGTTACCCGCCACTGATGAAGAGAAAACTAGGTTTGAATACTGGCTGAACAAACTATCAGGCCGTGACGAGAACGATTTCTCACTGGCCGGCAGCGCCAGTGGTAACGAGCTATTTACCATAGCACTGCCGGTTATGGGCGCATTTTTGGAGCACTTAAAGGCCAAGTTGCTGTTAAAAATATTCATACTTAATCCGTTTTTTCGCCAACCTTTAAACAGCCCGGCCCTGAGAGCGCTTAATACGCTGTCTATACTCGAAAACCCTGTGCTAACCGAAGCGTTTGAAACTGCGAAAGAGATCATTGAAGACCAACTTGACGAGGCTGAACGCTCACTGAAAACACACGGCGGCTGCTGGGTAATTGGCGCAACATTCTCGCAAATAGATATCGAAATGATGGTTCTACTCTACCGACTTAAGCAGGTCACGATGCTAGAAGACCTATTGCAATCTGGTCGCCCTAACCTTGCCATTTACTGGGATAGATTAATCTCTAGACCCAGCTACAAGATCGCTCTCGTTAACCACACGCGCTCGGCCACCAAAGCAGCGACGAAAAAAGTCCTAGCCACAAGAGCAACCAACCTGGAGTTTGATGAGCTTTTTAGGGTGAATCACTAACACGGGCAAACGAGTAATCAGGAAAACTCATAAAGCCGGCAGAGCAACTAAAACTCGGCTATGTGACTCAGGGTTGTACCCGTAATCAACTGCATCAGTTGCATTGCCGAGGTAATCATTTTCAACGATGTTGACACCTGCACCTCACTGGCAAATTCGGGTTTCAATAACAAGTGCGCGTACCAGATTGCTACCTTTGGATGCAACTTCGCAAAGGGATACCCGGCCATGGAGAGTCGATGGGTATATATAAACCAAGCGACATCTAACAACGTCACTTTACCGCCAGACAAATAGCGATTATGGGTTAGCCGTTGCTCGAGCAGTTCGTAGGCCGCAAAAAAGTTCTGCGTCGCTTCATTAGCACGACGATCAGGAATACCTTCAGCGGCATAAGTGCGCCAAAAGCTCAACTCTATATCTTTTCTCGCGTCCGTCTCACCATTAATAATATTCTCAGATTGCTCATATAAACTGAGTGCCTCTGGACGTTTACGGGCCAAAAATCCAGGCACGACAAAACGCAAGGTCAGCGAGCGCAAATCTAAGTGCAGCTCATTTTCTTCAGCCAAGCCAGCGAGGATGTCTTCGCGATCATCGTCAGGAATTAACTTCAACTCGGAAAAGGCTTCATCTAGGTAATCTAGTATGTCATTGCTTTCGATATGCACTTCACCGTCATGCACCAATACAGGTACTAAACCTCTTGGATTAACACCCAAAAACCAGGGCTTATAGTTGTCTTGCTGGGCCAAATTAAGGGGGTGAGAAATCCAAGAAATGCCTTTCAAGTTCAAAAAAATACGTGCTTTTTGCGAGCATGCAGAATCCGAGAAATGTATTAAATGTACACCTTCCCAAGCCAATATTTCTTTAGTTTGAATTTCCTCAGCAACTAACTGAACCATTATTGATCTCTCCGACGTCGAATAGCGTCTAAATAGTAAGCCCGCACTTTAATGAAAGCAGGTTCAAGCTAAAGTCAATTTATGCCTTATCAGCGCTGCTAGCAAGCTATGCTGGGCTTGGCTAAAAGTGCGGCCAATCATCAGCGTAAAATTTGCTCGAAAAGATCAAACCCTGAGGTAGTATTAAGTATTAATACGTCCACATAAAACAAGGAAATTCCATGAAAGCAGCCATTATGCGCAATGCTAAGATCATAGTAGATGAGATGGCAACTCCTGTGCCTAGCGAAGGTGAAGTACTTGTCAAAACTTTGGCTTGCGGGATTTGCGGCTCAGATTTACACGCTCTTAAACACGGCCATAAGATGGTGCAAACCTCCATAGAAACAGGCGGTTCATTTGCAATGGATTTGAGCAAAGACATTGTAATGGGTCATGAATTTTGTGCAGAAATCCTTGAGCACGGTCCAGGCACCCACCACAACTTCAAGGCAGGAACCCGTGTTTGTTCTTTTCCAATGACAGTGCATAACGGCGAGCCTTCCACTGTGGGTTACTCCAACTTGGTACCCGGCGGCTACTCCCAGAACATGGTGCTCACGGAATCTATGCTACTGGCTGTACCTAACGGCCTAGCAACCCAACATGCCGCATTAACAGAACCCATGGCTGTGGGTTTGCACGCTGTGCGCATGGCTAGGTTAAACAAATCAGAAATACCCTTAGTCATCGGTTGCGGCCCCGTAGGGTTAGCGGTGATTAGCGCCCTGAAGCAGATGGGCATTGGTCCCATAATCGCTGTAGATTACAGCGTCAAACGAAGACAATTGGCTGAACTTATGGGCGCAGATCAGATCCTAGATCCAAGCAAAACCTCGCCTTATGAAACATGGGCTGCGTTAGCCCAAAAGGATGTAAACGGAAACCCAATGCCTGTAGAGCCATTCTCTGGCCAATCTTTCAGAGAAGGTGTGTTTTTCGAATGCGTGGGTGTACCAGGAGTCATTGACCAAATTATGGCGGGAGCGAAAAAAGGCTGCCGCATAGTGGTCGTCGGAGTGTGCATGGAATCTGATCAAATCAGGCCCTTGGTCGGCATCAATAAAGAACTCAACTTACAGTTTGTGCTGGCGTACACACCCGAAGAGTTCGCGCAGACACTACACAGTATTGCCGAAGGACATGTCGACGTAGCGCCACTTATTACCGATACCGTAGGCTTGGACGGTGTAGCACAGGCCTTCGAAGATTTAGCCAACCCCGAATTACACGCAAAAATATTAGTCGATCCCACAATAGGCAGTGAAAGTCACTAGGAGTGCACAATGACCAACAGCAGTGATAAGAGCGATGGCAGCAATGCTGAGCAAATCAAATACTGGAACGCTAAAGCAGGTGCCATATGGGTTGCACAACAAGCGCACTTGGACCATTTGCTCGCGCCACTTTCAGAAGCTGGACTTGCTGCTGCAACATTTGCCGCCCATGAATCTGCGCTAGATATTGGCTGTGGCTGCGGAGATACCAGTATTGCTTTAGCGCAGAGCCAAAGTACCGGTTCAGTGACCGGATTAGACATTTCAGCGCCTATGTTGGCCCATGCGCGGGTTAGAGCTGAATCATTACCCAATGTTACTTTTGCCCAAGCCGATGCTGCGGAAGCGGATTTTGCTGGTCAATACGACTTACTGTTTTCACGCTTTGGAGTCATGTTTTTTTCCGACTCCGAAGAAGCCTTCACAAATCTGCGCAAGGCACTTAAACCCACCGGGCGTATGGTCTTTGTGTGCTGGCAACCGCCCAGTGAAAATCCATGGATGTCTTTAGCTGGTAAAGCTGTACAACCCTTCATGCCGACCGCTACAACACCGCCCAATCCGCACGCGCCCGGCCCCTTCGCATTCTCCGATCCTGCTCACGTACTTTCTATACTCACTAACGCGGGCTTCACTAACGTGCAGATTGAGTCTTTTAATACCCCATTACACATAGCAGATAATTTAGATGATGCCTTGTACTTTCAGACCCAAATAGGACCAGCCGCCAACGCCGTGGCGACACTGGAAGGCGCGGAAAAAGACAAAGCTTTGGATGCAGTAAGAGAAATGTTCCGGCCGCATATGACCAGTGAAGGTTTAAATCTAGAGGCCGCTGTTTGGATAGTCAGCGCCGGTAACGAGGCCTAGTGCCGTTGGCAAATGATGTGTTTCATCGCTCTGTTTGTGAGGGGCAGTAACCCCTCGCAGCAAAATAGCCAAACTGCGAGGTACTACATACTTAGAACTACCGGTTAGCGGCTGGAAAAATATCCTGCACTGAAGTTAAAGGATAATGCTCAGGATAAGGTTTCCCTGCGACGCCGCTATCAATTGCCGCCTGTGCAACAGCCGCAGCCACATCACTGAGTAGGCGTGGATCAGTAGGCTTGGGAATAATATATTCCGAGCCAAATGCCAGTGACTCCAAACCATAAGCGTCTAGTACTTCTTGCAACACCGGCTGGTGAGCAATTGCTGCAATTGCTTTCACAGCAGCCACCTTCATTGCATGATTTATATCACTCGCTCGAACATCCAGCGCACCGCGAAAAATAAACGGAAAACACAGCACATTATTTACTTGGTTCACATAGTCAGAACGCCCTGTTGCTAGAATAACGTCTGGCCGCAGTTGGCGAGCTAACGAGGGGGCAATCTCCGGGTCTGGGTTGGCACAAGCAAAGACTATGGGATTCTCAGCCATGGACGTAAGACCTTCAGCCGATAATAAATTCGCACCAGAGAGGCCCAAAAATACATCGGCGCCTTCCAGCGCATCTTCCAGAGTTCTGTGATTGGTCTCTAAAGCAAAAGCCTGCTTTGTTGGTGTGAGTCCTTGCCGCTGAGCATGAATAACACCTCGGCTGTCTACCACTAGCAAATTTTCTTTTGTCGCGCCTAAAGACAGCAACAAATTGCAACAAGTTATTGCTGCTGCTCCCGCACCCATACAAACAAAGCGCGTGTCTTTGATATCACGTTCGGTGAGCACTAACGCGTTAAGCATACCGGCAGCAGTTACAATGGCGGTGCCATGTTGGTCATCGTGAAACACCGGAATAGAGCAACGTTGTTTTAGCTCCTGTTCTATTGCAAAGCATTGCGGTGCCTTAATATCTTCTAGGTTTATACCACCAAATGTATTGGCTATTCGCGCCACGGTTTCAATAAACTCTTCCGGCGTTGCGACGTCTACCTCAATGTCGACAGAGTCAATTCCAGCAAAGCGCTTAAACAGCAAAGACTTACCTTCCATGACTGGTTTACTGGCAAGGGGTCCTAAATCGCCCAACCCAAGAATCGCCGAACCATCGCTGATCACGGCAACCAAATTTCCTTTCGCGGTATAGCGGTAGGCGTTTTGCGGATCTTCCGCTATCGCGCGAACCGGCTCAGCAACACCTGGACTGTAAGCCAGCGCCAAGTCGTACTGAGATGATGCCGATGTGGTAAGACTCATTGCTACCTTACCCGGCTGCGGATACTCGTGATAATCCAAGGCGGCCTTGCGAAATTCGTCAGTCATTGTTTTTCCTGTGGGGCTGAATACGTGAAAAGGTGCTATTGCCGGAGCAGCGCATCATATAGATTTATTACGCTGTCAGAGAAGTTTTTCGCTGATTTCCAAAAAAATCGGGCCTTTTAAATGCAGCTAAAGTCGCTCCCAACTTTTATCAGGCCTTTGTCATAATTAAGCACAACGCGTTGACCCGACCAGCCGTAACGACCTGCGCCACTCGCTTGGACCATCATTGAGCATTCGATGAATATCTGTCTTCGCCTAAACTAGCGAAATAGTCTTGTAGGGGCTTAAATTCAGCGCACAGCCTTTTGAAATCTTCGCTCTTTAAAACTAATACCACACCATCTTCTTTGGCCACCACCTTGCCGGTTGTAGCGATTTCTTTTTGCAAGATACGTTCACCCCAATGATCACCGGGCAAATATTCCTTAAGCAAACACTGCCCAGAGTCGTCCACCACCTCCATCACGAAGCTACCCGTAACTACGGTATAAAAACCCTGAATCACTTCGCCGGGCAAAAATACAACTTCACCCTTGGCGTAATGGATGTAGTCGGTACCCGGAGACTCTGCATGGGCCATCTGTACGATTGTCCTTGGCATGAAGTAGTCAAACAACCAATTCAAGGCAACCCGAAGCCGCGTAGAAAATCCCGGTAGCATGCCAATATATAAACCGCGCCACATAATCCACGCCAACAAACCCGTTAAAGAGAAACCGAAAATTGTTGCCACAGCTCTATAACTACCCAATGAAGCAAGAGCCCCAAGTGGACGGTAATGGAAATGTTGTAGTGATTGACCAGTGACTTTGGCAAGAATGTTTTTAGCCAAAAATTGCGCCTCGCGCACAGCAAATTGCGCAGTAGGCGGTGCATAGGTAGATAGATCTGTTAGCTTGCCATTTGCTTCCATGGGTATCAAAGCGGCATCACCCAAGGCCCAAACATTGTCTAAGTCGACGACTTCTAGATTAGCGTTAACAGGGATTTTGCCTTTAACAAGCTGCAAGTCCAATGACCTTAAAAAACCAGACGGTCCGTTGCCAATGGTGGTCACGGTGGTCATGCATTGAATAGATTGTCCGTCTTGGGTAGCCAATGACATTGCCGTAGCTGAACTTATGCCGGTTTTAAGCCGCACCTCTACACCAGCACGAATGAGAGATTGCACAGCATACTCGCTTAACTCAGGCTGCATTTCAGGCAACAATCGATCACCGCGCTGGATAAGAATCGGTTTAATCTCCTCCGGCGCAATATTGGGATAATGGTGCAGCGTGCGTCTTATCATTTCCACCAGTTCACCCATGGTCTCGACGCCAGAGAAGCCGCCACCAGCAACAACAAAAGTCAGTGCTGCCTTTTTCAGTTGTGCATTTAGAGTGATATCGGCCAACTCCAAACACTGAATCACATGATTGCGCAGCCGTTGAGCGTCGGCTAAATCGTTCATGGTCATGCTGTGTTGCGTAAAGCCAGGAAACATCGATAGGTCCGTAACCTGGCCAGTGGCGATAACGACATGATCGTAAGGTACTTGAACCACAACCGTCTTACGTCCCTGAAGCACAGTGATTACTTTTTGCGCAAAGTCGATGCTTTTTACTTCGGCTAGCCGAATCTTTACCTGGGGCAACATCAGTCTCAGGGGGGTCACTGCGTCTTGGGCATTTAGTGTGCCGGAAGCTATTTCGGGCAACAGGGGTTGAAAAACAAAATAGTTACGCTGGCTAATCAGTTCTACTTCTATTTCTGCAGCGGCGTATTTGTGTAAATACTTAGCCGCAAAGCCACCGCCAAAACCACCGCCAATAATGACAACTTTGCTTTTCTTCATACTCGTTTCATTTCCAAGCCTGTTGGCACAAACATATGCATTAACGATGACGGTTGGTGAATTAAAATTTCGCAAGCATTAAGCAACAGATCAGCAAAAACTAAGCATAGAACAGGCCGCACGTAGCTTTTTCTCTGACGAAGTCGAATATATAGGTCATACCCGGGCGGAAAAACACTTCTTTGGAGCGATGATTTCCAACTCAGAGCGACTACCGAGCAACCTATGATGCCTACCGGTGGTCGATCAACGGGTGAACTTACCCAGTGCTACCTTATAAATTAGAAGCCGTTCGATTCATTGTTTTAGTGAGTTTTGCTGTCATGCTATGGTGGAGAAAAGGGATTTTTCAGTGCACATATCGGGTAACGAGGGTTGGCTAGAACTTGCAGATACTGGAGCGATTACAGTTAATTTCCAGCGTGCGTTTAAAACCACAGGAGATAACCTATGGAATGTGCTCACCAACCAAAAAGAATTGCAGCGGTGGTCTCCGGGTTTCAAATTTGCCCCTAAATTGGGAGGTAAATACGAATTATGGTTCGAAGAAGAGCCCTCCGGGCCACCGCATATCCAAGGCGAAATCGAAGCATTTCGAGCACCCAATCTGTTACAGCTAGGCAGTATTATATTTCGGCTTGAAGCAACCGCTGACGGCTGCCAACTAAAGTTTACCGATTCTCTCGTGTTCAGAGATAACCTAAGCAAACTAGCGGTGGCATTAACTGTGCTTGCAGGTTGGCACCGTTATTTAGACCTTCTTGAACAAGCACTGAGCCAAGAGTTTGTAGAGCAAAATATCGCCGAACCCAACTACTCAGCGATCGCCTTTGCTGGCAGACATTTAGTCACTTAGCGCCACAACAAGCACCTGCCACAGCGCACTGTCAGCCAGTACGCAAACATTACGGTTAAACATACCTAGCGATGTTGCCCGTGATATTCGTCATTCGGGCGCATATCCGTTGCGCTGGCAACTCGATTGGTCATATTGAAGAAGGCTGCGACATTGGCGATATCCCAAATATCACGATCAGTAAAACCAACATCGCGCAGAGCTTGACGATCAGCTTCTTCAACTTTGTAACTCTCAACAGTAATTTGCGCAGCAAAATCAAGCATTGCACGTTGACGCGAATCTAGCTCAGCCACTCTGTAATTCATAACCATCATCTCACCAAGTTTGGCGTCACCCGAAAGCGCTCGCACTGCTTCGCCGTGAGCGGTGAGGCAATAAAAACAGCGATTAATGGAGGACACCACTACGGCAATCATTTCCCGCTCGAGCTTGCTCAAACCACTGCCAGCTAACATTAGATCGTTGTAGAAACCGGTAAACGCGTTGAGTTTATCAACATCAAAGGCATAGGCTTGTAGAACGTTCGGCACCATGCCCAATTTGTCCTGACATATATCAAAGTACTTTTGCGTCGATTCGGGCAGCGGGTCGAGCATAGGCAGGTCTAATGCAGTGGGTTGCGACATGTAAATTTCCATTTTATAAATTAGATAGCGAGTCTTTCACAAAGTGAATCGACAGGAAAGATTCTCGATAAACCAATCTTTAGCACTTCCCAATATAACCGTCACGCTACCGCTTAACCTTAGATCAGTACGCCATATCCGGAGAGCTACTCATATCCAATGCCAAGACTTCAAAATACAGCAGAGATACTTTTCCCTAAAGGACCAAACTATGACCATCAGCAACAGTCAACATTTCCCCCTAATGCTTGCAGGTACCCAAGCGCCCAGTGGTGAGTTATCCGTCAGTTCGCCCTTTAGCCAACAAGTCATTGGTACAGCCGCACAATGCACCAGCACGCACATCGAAGCCGCCCTTGATGCAGCACAGAGGATAGCCCGGAACCGCATGCAGTGGCTCAGTGTCAGTGAAAGAGTGCGGATATTAGAAAACACGGCTCGGTTGATGCTAGATGACGCTCAGGCCCTCGCAGAAAATGCCGCAGCGGAGGGCGGCAAACCTCTGACAGATTCTATTGTTGAGGTAACTAGAGCCATTGCAGGCATCAAAATGTGTGTAGAACATATTTCCGCCCAAAGCGGCGAAGTCGTACCCTTGCAAGAACCCCAGCCAAATACTTTGCGCATTGGCTTTAGCCAAAAAGAGCCTATCGGTGTAGTCGTTGCTGTAAGTGCATTTAATCACCCGCTCAACCTTATCGTGCACCAAGTTGGCGCTGCTATCGCCGCTGGTTGCCCAGTAATCGTCAAACCCGCAGACGACACGCCCCTATCTTGCCTAAAGTTTGTGCAACTACTCAGACAAGCAGGTCTGCCGGACGCCTGGGCCCAAGTTGCAATCCCAGACTCTTTGGCTTTAGCGACCCAGTTAGTATGCGACCCGCGCGTCGCGTTCTTTACCTTTATTGGCAGCGCCAAAGTAGGTTGGATGCTGCGCTCAAAATTGGCTCCAGGCACCCGCTGCGCTTTAGAACATGGCGGCGTCGCACCTGTAATCATTGATGCCAGTGCAGACCTCAACAAGGCCATCCCAGCGATTTTAAAAGGCGGCTTCTACCATGCAGGCCAGGTCTGTGTATCTGTACAACGCGTCTTTGTGGATAAAGCTCTGAGTCAAAATTTCGCTCAAGAGTTGACTAAGCAGGCCCAGCTGTTAGCAGTCGGCGACCCGCTAAATGCAAGCACTGAAGTAGGCCCCTTGATTAGGCCAGCTGAAGCTCAGCGCATTGACGAATGGGTACAAGCAGCGGTTGCCGGTGGCGCCCAACTTCTTTGTGGCGGCGAAATCTTAGCGAATAATTGCTATGCCCCAACAGTACTGTTAAATCCACCACAGGATGCCAAAGTCAGCAGAGAAGAAATTTTTGGCCCGGTTGTATGTATTTATGAATACCTAGATCTAGTTGAAGCGATAAAGCACGCCAATGCATTAGACGTAGCATTTCAGGCTGCAGTGTTTGCCCAAGACATAGACAGAGCTATGAAGATTTATCATTACATTGATGCCTCAGCAGTAATGCTCAATGACCATACCGCGTTTAGACAGGACAATATGCCCTTTGCGGGTTTACGCCACTCTGGCTTAGGCGTGGGTGGTATTGGGCATACTATTGACGATATGCAAATAAGCAAAATGTTGATTATGAAGTCACCCCTGAACTAAAAAGAGCAGAGCAAAGTTACACAAAAGATCGGCCAATGCCGATCTATCACACCCTAGAAACTAAATTCTGCTTTTAGCGCTGGAAGCGAACCTGCCCCGCAACAATGGTCATATCTACCTGGGTGTCAGGAATCTGCGCCTCAGAGACACTGAGTATATTTTGCGATAGCACCACGATGTCCGCTAGCTTACCTGGCGTCAGAGACCCTTTATGATCTTCTTCAAAGGCCGCGTAGGCATTATTTATGGTGTAGCTGGCCAAGGCTTCTGTTCTGGTCATAGCTTGCTGAGGATGAAATTTTTTACCGTTATTTGTCATCCGCGAAACAGAAGCATAAAAAGACGCAATGGGATCAATGGCCTCCACTGGCACGTCGGTGCCATTTGCCACAACCGCGCCGCTATCGATTAAATCTCGCCAAGGGTATGAAGTCAGCTTTGTTCGCTCTTCGCCTAACCGTGACGGCACCCAGGGACCATCCGACGTACAGTGCACGCCTTGTATCGCAGCAATCACACCTAGCTCACCAAACCGAGGTACGTCAATCGGATCTATATGCTGAGCGTGCTCTACACGCCAGCGTAAATCTTTGACTAAATTTTGGTCAGGTTTCTGTGCCGTACTTTTTCCGTTACTTTCTGTCGTACTCTCTGTCTGACTCTCTGTCTGGCTTTGCGCAGAAATAAAAGCACGTTCGTATAAATCTAAAGTTTCTCGATTGGCTCTGTCGCCAATGGCGTGGGTATTCACTTGGTAACCATACTTAACAGCCAGCCGAGCAGTCTCCTGAATATCCTCCAGCGTTTCCAGAACCAAACCCGAGGTGTTCGGCAGATCTATATAGGGTTCTAACAACCATGCCCCGTGAGCGCCTAGAGCGCCGTCGAGCTGGCGTTTAATAGAGCGAACCGTAAGAAAATCGTTTTCTTCGGCAGGCATTAAATAGGACGGCAGAAGTTGTTTCATTTGCGCATTACTTTCGCCGCGTACCATGACATATAACCTGATGGGCAACGCGCCTTCGCTTTCTAACTGCTTAAAAAAGTCTATAGTCGCAAAGTCAGCTCCTGCATCTTGGAAAGAAGTCACACCATTAGCAAGGGCTTCTGAACTGGCGAGAAAAACTTGCTCGCGTTTCAACCGCTCCACTTCTTCAACACTGCGTCGTGATTCATATTCAACACCAGCACGAGCCACCAACCGTTGGGCGGTTTCACGCAATAAACCAGTCGCACGACCATTCTCCGCGCGAAGAATTATCCCACCCTCTGGGTTTGCTGTGGCATCAGTAATACCAGCGGCTTGTAGCGCTGCGTCATTCGCAAAAGCAGCATGGCCGCTAGCATGTCCCAACAGCACTGGATTATTTGGCGATATTAAATTGAGGGTGTTATTCAAAGGCACGCCATCTATCGCGCCCTGGGGAATGCGCTGCCACTTATCTTGGTGCCAACCACGACCGAAAATCCACTCACCAGGCTCGGCGCTGTCAACCGCAGCCGCTACTCGGCTGACTGCTTGTTCCCAGTTGGTGATATCTGTCAGATCGAGGATTTGTTTAGAGCGACCAAGGCTCATAAAATGACCGTGTCCTTCTATAAATCCGGGCATAGCGAAGCGCCCAGCTAAATCAATCACCTGAGTATCGTCATTTATGTATACGCCGATTTCTTCATCACTACCCACCGCAATGATTTCATGTCCTGCAACTGCCAGCGCCTGCACGTTGCCAATGGCCTCATCAACCGTAGCTACCACACCGTTTTGTAGCACCATGTCAGCGAAAATTTCCGGCTGAATCTTGGACTGGGTTTGAGTCGGCGCTTCACAGGCAGCCAACACTAAGAGCAAAACAAATGCTGCCATTAAGGGCGCAAAACGAATTAAAAATAAGACGGGCATACAACACTCCAAAGTAGCGCGAAAAGTTAACGAGCAGATTTAGCAATGGGTCAAAAAAACTTCAACAAAAACCCACTGAGGTTGGACTAATCTACCTTAACGTATGATCTTTATGTAGTTCCCATGGGCGGGCCCTTGTAAGTAGCACGTCCAATAAGTTTGCTTGAAAATGTCGATTACCTGTCAAAGAAGAATGTTCTGCACAAAGTAGGAAACTGTACGCCAGCGGAAAGTATGAGAATTTATGTCGCGGCGTATGCGGCGACAGAGCGTCACGCGCCAGCAATGAAGGTTTAGTAACTGTACCGTCCCCAGGATCATACATAAGATCTTGGTAGTCCACCCCGGGCACCTTTGAGCGAATTTGCCTGGGGCTAAACCGCACCACTCGATTACCAGAGCGATCATTCTCAACCACCCAGCGCGACGGCGTGGCCGCGCAATTACCACCAAATACAACTAACTTGACAGGCGGATCTAAGGCCTCGGTACAACCACCTTTGCGCTCATCATAGTTTGGGCAAACAGTAAGAGACCAACTAAATCGGCGTGCTCGTTCGGCATTGTGTGCAAAGTGCTTAGTTAGTCTTTGATAGTAATCTGCGCCATTTTTTTCAATTACCCTTTCGCGCACTGCTGGCGAAAAAATATTCCAGCCTAGTTCACGCCAGATTGAGGCATCGAACTGATCAATATCTAAGCGCTCACCGGAGGTGTCATAAAGCCAATCAACAATGCGATGAGGAAACAACTGGTAAGTACTGGGCATAGTGGCGACCACTTCTTCAGGAATTCGTCTTAAGCCAACAATCTGACCGCGTATAAACCCCTCCATAGCAGACACGGAACCCAAATTAGGCGCACCTAACAAAATCATTTTGTTAATAGCTTCTGCGCCGGCCCAAGTAACCTTCAAATCATTATCTTGCAGCACATCCTTATCGCCGAAGCGCAAATAATATCGAGCCATCAACCCCCCCATGCTGTGCGCAATCACATCAACTTTAAGTTCCGGATTAGCGTAGTCGGTACGAATGGCGCGAATAAATTCATGCAGCTTCTTCACCGTATGTACATTGTCCTGACGCCAGTCATAATCGAACACATATAATCGCCGCTGACCTGAGCGCGGCGGGCCCGCACCTAAAAGTACTCTTTCGTAGCCAGCGTAATCCACTAAGACGCTCAGCAACTCGCCATAAAAATCTACGCCCAATTTACTCTCAGCAATACCCGCTGAAACTAGGCTCTGATGTTGGGGATACTGGTTATCAAAATCCAAAACCAGATCTCGATAACGCCCCAAGGCGACGTCGAACAAGGAACCTGGCCAAACTTCTTTGCCAGTTTTGGTGTCTACAAGGCGACTGCCCAGCAAGCCTGGAATAATGATCACAGGGGGGTGAATTTGAGTACTCTCATGAGCATCTAAAACGTCCAAATAGAGCGCCTCAAAATTTGGCGACAGCACACGACAACCACTTATCGCAAAGATGCAAAAGCAAATCACTATTATCCAGCAAGCTCTATTTTTTCCAGCGGTCATTCAGTTGATCTCCAGGTAACCTTTGGGCCAGCGGTTGAAGATGGCAATATTTCCCTTCGGGTAACGCTTTTGCATGCTTTTAGCTAGGACAACCCAAGGCAACAACGCCTCGGAAGAATAAAAGACAATAAAATGGAATGATGATTGCTCGCAGCCAAGCGAAACCAGACATATGGTTATATAAAACCTACCTAACGTCGCCAAAACCCAAAGATTTTTGTGGCAGCAAATCTCTGCGATACTTTCCAACGGCTAGCCCGCCATGGAAAACGTCAAAGGGGTAACCTTATATGCAAAGTAATGAATCGAAAAAAGGGCAAAACCCCGACAATAAGTTTTATTCGATGTTTAGCTGGGTTGTCGCTGCCTACCTTTGCACACTGACCGCTGCACCAGTAGTGGTCATTTATGCACCGACCCAGCAGCCCTTTAATTCAAGCGCTCTTTACGGATATCGCGGCGACTATCATTATCTTCTTATTCTCGAGTGCATTTCAAAACTCCAGTTTTTACGCGGCTTATTGGTCGGTGGCGCCGCCACTACTGATGATTTTTTGGATGGTCAGCTATAACGTATTTGATCCAAGACTAGTGCTCATTTGATTGCTTACTGCGTTGTGGTCTTTACGCCTCACGCATAATTGGGCCAGAGGTTGGCAAGGACTGAAGCATGTCGATTGGCGTCACGTTGACTTAAAGTCTAAGGCAGGAATATTTTTTCCAATTGTGGGTTTTTTCAGCATTCAAATATTTTCTACGCTACTGGTGTTTATCAACTGCCTACCCTTTTGGTGACTTGCCAGCTAGGCAGACGCGACACCATACATTGATCCAGTGCTTATGCCCGCAGATATGATATGGTTATCAATAGGTCTTGGCGCACTGTGGCTCAAGTTTCGAGCAGACAATGTCTTAAGTGAATTTTGCTTAAATCCAAGAATTCGCTGTAAGTCCTAGATTACGACGTTTGAAGTTGCTGCCGACACCCAAATTATTTGGGCGAAATAGGCTTTTGGTTAGCGTTAGCTATAGCCGGCTATATTGGATTTGGTTCACTTTATGCTTGGCTTGGGTTCTTTGCGATGGTCATGTTATTCCTTGGTATAAGTATTCCCATGATTGACAAAAGACAACTTGGCAACAAGAAAAAATACGCGCAACACCCTGAGCAAGTAGCAAGTTTGATGCCCAATTTTGGGGCAAGGGCAGCAAATAGAATATACAACACACGCAAAAAAAAGGCTTAGAACGCAAGTTCTAGGCCTTTTTTGCACACCTAGGATTGGTGCAGGTAAAACTACTTGAGCTCTAAACCCTGCATGGAACCTTCTTCGCGCCAGGCATCCAGCACCTTAAAGAACTTCACCGGCCCAGCGCCATAAGACCCATTTTGCACACTCTTAGGATTCGGTTTGCCTTCATTATTGTAGTAGCCGGGGGTGCAACTGGCCTGAAAACTCTCACTGAGCCGAGACAAGGTGACAATTTCTTGCACCCAGGCAGATTCGGCTTCCGCTGTAACTTCCACAGTGTCCGCCTTCGCCTCACTGCAACGGTTCATAATGTAGGCGACATGTTTCGCCTGTTCATTCATTGCGTGCGGAAAACTAACGGTAAATCCAGACTGTGCATTACTGATAATGAAGCAGTTAGGGAAGCCTCTGGTTTGCAGGCCATGCAGGGTGGCGATTCCGTCCTGCCATTTATCTTTTAGGCTCAACCCATCGCGGCCGATCAGATCGTAACCAGAGCGTCGAGTGTATTCAGTGCCCACCTCAAAGCCGGTCGCAAAAACGATGCAGTCCAACTCAATTTCTACGCCGTTAGCGACAATGCCATTCTCGGTGATTCTGTCAATTCCTTGACCTTGGGTATCAATTAAATGCACGCCGGGTAGGTTAAACGCCGCCAAATATTCATCGTTAAAACATGGACGTTTACAAAACTGGCGATAGTAAGGTTTCAGTGATTCAGCCGTATTGGGGTCATTCACTAACTCTTCGGCCCTAGCGCGTACTTGCTCCATTTTCTGGAAATCTGCTAGCTCCATCTTCTGCGCAATTTCTTGGGGTGAAAGACGCGCACCACCTTTGAAATTAACCATGGAGCCAAGATTACGAATAATCTCAGTCCAACCATCGTTAACCATATCGACGTCTGCAAACCCGCCAGACACCAGGGTATTAAAGTTGTCCATGCGTTCTTGCTGCCAACCCGGCTGCAAATTTGCAGCCCACTCTGGATCGGTAGGTCGATTAGCACGAACGTCTACAGAAGAAGGCGTACGCTGAAAAACATAAAGCTCGTCTGCGCCTTTAGCCAAGTGAGGCACACACTGAATAGCTGTGGCACCGGTACCGATCACACCAATCTTCTTGCCTTTAAGACCAGTCAAATTACCTTCTGGACCACCACCGGTATATTTATAATCCCAACGACTGGTGTGAAATGTATGGCCCTTATAGTCACTAATACCTTCAATGCCGGGCAGTTTAGGACGATTCAAAGGACCATTAGCCATAACCACATAACGCGCGCGCATGCGATCGCCTCTATTGGTTTTCACCGTCCAAAGCTTAGTTACCTCGTCCCACTCAAGACCTTGTGCCTCGGTTTGAAAACAAGCGTGTTCGTAGAGGTTAAATTTTTCGCCAATTGCTTTGCTGTGAGCGAGAATTTCCGGCGCATGGGTGTATTTTTCTTTAGGAACAAAGTTCAACTCTTCGCAGAGGGGCAAATAAACATAGGATTCGACATCACAAGCTGCACCAGGATATCTATTCCAATACCAGGTGCCACCAAAGTCGCCGCCCTTTTCAATGATACGGACACTGCCAACACCGGCTTCAGTCAAACGAGCGCCGGACAACAAACCACCAAAACCGCCACCAATAACAATGACATCTACTTGGTCTTCTAGTGCAGCTCTGGTAAAGCCCTTCTCAACATAGGGGTCGTCTACATAGTGAGAGAAATCCCCTACCACCTCTTGATATTGCTCGCTGCCATCGGTGCGCAGGCGCTTGTCTCTTTCAATTCGATATTTTTCTCTCAACTCAACAGGATCAAAACCCAGTTCATTTAAAGCAGCATTCTCACTAGACACAATTACTAAACTCCTAAGTCTCTCAACACATTTACCAATCTGAAGACAAAGCTAAAAACGACTTACGACACTGCGGAAAAACAGTCTGGTAAGTGAACTGATAACTCTGGGCAATAGAAATGGCCTACTCCATAGCTTGGAAAAAGATATCCAAGCAACAAAAAAGCGATGATATTATAGGTCTCTGGCGCACAAAAAGGCTACAGCGGCATGGTCACTAAAAAACTCCTGTGCGGATGCATGCGACCAGGTTTTGAGCACTCAATAAATAAGCAAAAAACCTGACATGAAAATTTTCTGCAGGGTTTTCGAAGTGTTTAAAGATTATTCAGGCGTTTCTGCCAATAGGAGTGTTGACTATGATTTCTGGCCCTTTTGCTAAAGAGCACATCCATGAAAGTTTGCGCCTTCGAATCAACAGCAGTATCTAAGGTAAAAGTAACGGCAATATTTACCATCACCACCCAATTATATTTGAGGTGTAGCAAAGGAGCTGTGACGAAAACAAGACAGCGAAACTTGAGGTCATAGGAATTTGGATAGCAGCCCTCGACAGCTAATTTGAAAAAAACAAAGCTGCTTTAAGCATTTTGATATACACCCTCACACGAGCGACATCTAACGACTTACTGTAGGGTCAAACCTTGTTGCCGCAAAAGTTTTACTTTCTTTTCACCTAAACGAATACCGCTGCGTTTCTGCGCCAACACCCATATTCCTAACTTATACTTATCGTCACAAATATAGGCTATTGGTACATTGCTGTCTTTGTTAATGGCAACATACTTTTTTAGGTGTTTAAAACCCTCATTCCATTCTGACTCGCCACCCATAATCACCCCTTAACAAAGAAACAACCTCAAGCAATTGGTAGAGCTTTTAAAGCTTTAAACCGCGAACTTACTGTATACGCCAGGGCTGAAGCATATGTAACCAGAATATTTACGACTCGGTTCCCAAAAATTTACATTGCGTTACTTTCCTTCCCAAAGTTAGCGCTTTTATTCCAGAACGAGATAATAGATGAGTTTTTAATGCCAAAAAAACTATAGCTGCGTTTTGCTGCCACGCACTTAAACCACATATCGCTGCCCAACTGAAATAGAAGTCAGCGGCAAAATCATTGACCCGCTCAAAAAAGTATATTTAAAGTGTTAGAGTTGCTCGAAAAACTTTTAGCGTCGGCTAAAAGTTAGTGAACATCGAATGAAGGCACTGAAAAATCGCTAAGGAATAGCATGGGCACCGCGATTGGCACCCATATAGTTAGAAGGCTCGTTTACTGACGAATTACATGCGTTCTATGATAATAGCTGGCGCCATACCGCCAGCTGCACACATAGTTATCATGCCCGTGGACTTATCACTGCGTTCCAACTCGTCTAACGCGGTACCAATTAGCATGGCACCTGTAGCGCCAATAGGGTGGCCCAATGCAATAGCGCCACCGTTGACGTTAACCTTATTGTGATCAACACCAAGGTCACGCATAAACTTAACAGGAACCACTGCAAACGCTTCGTTTACTTCAAACAGATCAATGTCACTAAGTGCCATTTTTGCTTTGCCTAAGACTTTCTTCGCCGCATCGACAGGAGCATTCAAAATATGCTCAGGTGAGTGACCCATGTTTGCCATTGCCTTGATCTTAGCCCGCGGCTTTAGACCATGCGCCTTGGCATACTCAGGAGAAGCCAACACGAGTGCACCAGCGCCATCTACTACGCCAGAAGAGCTGCCTGCATGATGCACGTGCTCTATATCTAGCCCTGGCCAATGCTTGGCCACCATTTCACGGAAAGTCATACCTGAATCGTAAAACGGTAGGTCCATGAAATTGCCGAACACAGGCTGTAGCTTCGCCAAGCTTTCAATAGTGGTTTGAGGACGAGGAAATTCTTCGTTGTCTAAGGCCAACGTACCATCAGGGCGGTAGACCGGAATAAGACTTTTGGCAAAAGCGCCGGCTTGCATAGCCAATCCAGCCCGGCGCTGGCTTTCGGCGGAAAATGCATCTAGCTCTAGACGGCTAAAGCCTTCTTGAGTAGCAATAATATCTGCGGCAATACCCACATTAGTTTGTGGATGGCGGTCGCGTAAATCCGCATTGTGAGCGTCTAAAGGCGTTGGAATTCCTTCCGCTGCCACGTACGACATCATTTCAACGCCACCAGCAACAACCAAGTCTTCCATACCAGACATAATGCTGGCAGCGGCCATGTTGACAGCAGAAATACCACCGCCACAAAAACGGTCTAGTGTGACACCCGACGCCTTAATGGAATATCCTGCGTCTAACGCTGACATACGACCAATACAATTACTCTGCTTTTTCACCTGACTGCTGCAGCTAATGATGACATCGTCGATTTCTTCAGTGTTGAGGTTATTTCTCTCTGCAAGAGAGCGTAATACCGTTGAAAGCAACTTCTGAGGATGCATCTCCCAAAGTGCGCCTTTACCTTGCTTGCCAACACCCCGTGGGGTACGCGCCGCGTCAATAATCCATGCTTCCATACTGTCTTCTCCCGCAATTATTCTATAGTCAAAATCTGCCGCCAGAGTTCTAGGTCACAATGGAACTATGCTTTATGTCGCAACAATAACTTGGTGACACTCCAACGGTGAACAAAGGTTATCACAACATTAGGCAAACTCACTGCTACGGTTATCGACAAAAAAACGTCGCGCTTTCGTGTATCATCGTCCACGTGTCATTGCCAAGAAAACTTTTCCAATCAATTAGAACATTGCGAGTGGATTATGCAATCAGACTTAAACAAGATGTTGAAAAAGCACCAGCAACTCAATCAGCTGGATACGGCTAAAGTTGCGAGCCACATTCAGCGCGAGAGCGATGAGTGGTTTTACAATACGGTCATGCTCGAAGGCTACGACGTGCCGTTTAAATACGTGCGCAAGAAAGCCTACAAAAGCCTCAAGGGCGCTAGAGTAAATGTGACCTTTTACCCAGAAATAGAGGAAGTTGCCGGCATGGACTTTGAGATCATGAAAGTAGTACGCATCCGGCGCGCTTAGCTAGGGCATTAGAGCTATCGGAATTCTGGCACAGCGATGCTTTCTCTAAGCCATCTGTGCACCCCATCGCCCACCGCGCCTAGATCCCAAGCGCAAATTTTCTTCGTTGCAAAATCGTTGCTATAAACAAGTTACAAATTCAACTAGAAGAATATTGAAAAAGTCTCGTACACTCAGACCTTCGAAATACAAGGAGAGCACTATGAGCACACAAGACACCTACGTCCCCCCCAATGTATGGACTTGGGACCAATCAAGCGGCGGCAAATTTGCCAATATCAACCGTCCAATAGCCGGCGCCACTCACGACAAAGAACTGCCAGTAGGTGAGCACCCGCTTCAGCTCTACTCCCTAGGTACGCCGAATGGCGTTAAAGTCACCATCCTCCTTGAAGAACTCCTAGCCCTAGGTTTTAGTGGCGCAGAGTACGATGCCTTTATTATCAATATCGGCAATGGCGATCAGTTCAGCAGCGGCTTCGTAGCAGCCAACCCGAACTCAAAAATCCCTGCGTTGGTAGATCACAGTACATCCCCCACCACCAGAGTATTTGAGTCTGGGGCCATTATGGTTTACCTGGCTGAAAAATTTGGCGCATTCTTACCCACAGAGCCATCACAGCGCGCTGAGTGTATGTCGTGGTTATTCTGGCAAATGGGCAGCGCCCCTTATCTTGGCGGTGGCTTCGGTCACTTTTATGCCTATGCTCCGGAAAAATACGAATACCCGATCAATAGATTTGCTATGGAGGTAAAACGCCAGTTGGACGTACTGGACCGTAACCTCGCTGAACGCACCTACCTGTGCGGCGATGACTACAACATTTCGGACATGGCCAACTATTCTTGGTATGGCAATTTGGTGTTAAACAACATCTACGAGTCTCGAGAATTTCTTGACGTTGCGAGCTACACCAACGTCGCCAGATGGGCTACGCAAATTGAAGAGCGCACAGCTGTCCAGCGCGGGCGCAGAGTCAACAGACCTTGGGGCCCTGAAGAAGAACGGGTTACTGAGCGGCACAGTGCCAGCGACTTCGACTAGATATAGTTAGATATAGTTAGATATAGTTAGATACAGCTAGATGTCGCGCCAACGCGGGCCCAGTACCGGGTCCGCTGCTGCCCGTTGCTCTAACCGACACTGGGCGATATTAGCCGGCAAGCAACGCACAACCCC
>CAJJAQ010000206.1 GCA_905182095.1 uncultured Pseudomonadales bacterium
TGATGAAAGACAAGGTCAGTGTGAGGATTAATCCATTGGCTAGCGCACTGTGTACCGGAAGGTCTGGTCTGCCTTCCACTGCTTGGTGTTTTAGGTCTTCGTTTTCCGACATAACTTTCCCGCCGCATGACTAATTGGGCTGTTGTAGAGCTTCGACTTCGGCAAAAAATGTAACAGCCAAATACCCCGCAACGACTGCCCAACTCCTCAACGGACGAGAACTGAGGTTGAGTGGCGTCTATATTGGTTATTGAGCACAAGGGGTGGGGTAATTAGGCGGATGCTCAAGGCGAATAACTTTACAGTCCAGTACTACTTTCTACCTTAAAGGCTTTATTATTACGCTATGTTTAATCCAAACCCTATTGCACTTTTACCTCGGCCAAACCACCTACAAGTGAACGGTGAAGCACTACTGTCGCCGTCAGCTTTTGTCTTGCATTGGCAAGTGCCGGTAGATCCTCGAGTGGAAAGCTATGCTAATGAACTGTTGGCCCAGAGTCAGTGCGGGTCTTTGTATGTACATGTGCAGCATGCTCAAGCTTTAAATCCACCTGTGCAAGCAGATGAGTCGCACAGCATTTCTATTCGCAAAGACGGCATTCATTTGTCGGCAAGCAATACATGGGGCGCCTTGCGTGGGGTGGCAACACTGCACCAGTTGGCCGTGGCTAATGAATTGTTTTTGGGTTTAACCATTGAAGACAGCCCGCGGTTTCATTGGCGCGGTTTATTATTGGACGTTGCCCGTCATTTTTTGCCCGTAGAAGATTTGCTGGCTGTGGTGGATGGTCTGGCAGTGCTGAAGATGAATGTATTGCATATACATTTCAGCGATGACCAAGCTTATCGCCTGCCTAGTTCAGCGCGTCCGCAGCTGCCCAGTGCCGAACATTACTCCAAGCAGCAATTGTTGGATTTGGTGGCCTACGCTGCTGATCGTGGGGTTCGTATTGTTGCCGAGGTGGATGTGCCCGGGCATGTTACCCACTGGCTTGCCGCGTATCCTGAGTGGGGTATGTATGAGGTGCAGCCCAGCGAGCGCTTTGGTGTGCATAAGGCCTGTTTGAATCCAACCGATGAAGTGGTTTATACGGCGTTGGACGCAATATTTACCGAAGTAATAGAGATCTTCCCCGACGACTTTGTGCATGTTGGCGGCGATGAAGTGAACCCTTCTTGGTGGTCTGATAATCCTCAAGCTCAAGCATTTATCGACACCCATAATCTTGTCGACGTTCGCGGTTTGCAGAACTATTTTTTGCAGCGGCTGAGCACAATGTTAGAAACTAAAGGTAAGCAGGTTATTGCTTGGGATGAAGTGTTACATGCGGATATGCCCGGCTGTGTGGTCCAAAATTGGCGCGGTATTACCACCCGCGACCGCGCGCTTGCGTTGAGCAGAGACTGCGTGGTCTCCGGGCCATTCTATTTGGATCTACTTTTTCCAGCTGATCTGCACTATGGCTTTGATCCCCTGGGCAGCCAAAAGGAAATGTTGGCGCTAGAAGATGGTCTGGCCGACGACTTACGTCTGCAACATATTGCAGAGGCGCTGGCTTGGACCCATCAATGGCGGGAAGGGGCTGTGGATCTAGATGAAAAACAAACCTCTGCGCAAGTGCTGGGTGGAGAAGCCTGTTTGTGGGCGGAACTGGTGGACTCTCCGACTTTGATGCCGCGCCTTTGGAGCCGCTTGCCAGCGGTAGCCGAAGTACTGTGGTCGAATGTGAAAACACCCGTCGCAGAGGATCATATACAGGATTTTTACCGGCGACTTAACAGCAGTTGGCGTGCTTTGCCGAATGATCCAGAGCAGTGTCAAAACCAAGCGTTAGCAAAAATGGGGTTTTCACAGCCTCAGCAGTTTGTGCTGTCGCATTTAGAGCCGGTTAAATGGTACGGCCGTTTGCTCGGCGAGCAGGCCTTGCAGGCCAGATTGTCCGGCACCGAAATGCCACAGGCGCGACCCTACGGTGTAAACACGCCGCTGACTAATGTCATCGATTTCATAATGCCCGAGAGTATGGCGGCGCGACGACTGGCAGCTGCATTAGACGTGAGCGCTATTAGCCAACTTAAAGCTGACTGCCAGGCGCAGGCGCCAAATTTGCCTTGGCCTGCACAAGTTCAGGATGCGCTAGACGTGTTGGTAAAAGCCTGTGACTTAATGTTGAAATTTTTCAGCGGTGAGTTGGCGGCAGAAAATTGTCGGCTCCAGTTATTGACCTTATACAAACCCCAAGGCGAGTTTATGGTGGCGGTTATTCCGCACTTTATAGATCACCTCTTGCAGCCGACCAAGAGCGCCAAATAGATGACGGGTCAAGACCAAGTTTTACAACAGGCTTATGAAGTGTCTGTGCAGTGGTTTGATCAAGTCGCTTTGGCGCCGTTAGGCAATGGGCATATTCACCACACCTTTTTGCTCACCAGCGCTCAGCATCAGGAACAGTTTGTGCTGCAACGGGTTAGCGAAAATGTATTTCCTGATCCATATTTGGTACAACGACAAACCCAACGCGTCATTGAGCATTTACTAAAAGACGCAGAATTCTCTAGTCGTTACAGGGTGCCCAAATTACAGCCAAGCAAAACCGGTGAATTTCATCATGTCGCGGAAAGCGGTTTTTGGCGGCTTTGGCAGTATTTGGATAACACCCTAGTTTTGGAATCTTTTCAGAACCCGGCGCAAATTACTTTAACCGCCCAAGCTTTTGCAGATTATCAGCGAACGCTGATAAACCTGCCTGGCGAACCATTGGCTGAGACCATAGAGGGGTTTTTGCAATTAGACTTTTATTTACAACAATTTGATAAAGTCTCTAAAAAAGCACCCAAAGATCTTATGCATTTTGTGGCGCGCTTGCGGAGGCAGGGGCAAGTATTCTCTAAATTTGACGCTCATGTTCACGCCGACTGCAAAGTGAATAACCTACTCTTTAATTCGCAGGGTGTGAGCGTGGCGGCTGTAATAGATTTAGATACCACTATGTACGGCCACTGGGCTTGGGACTTTGGAGATTTAATGCGCTCAATTGCCTTTAGTCGCGGCTGCGTTGATTTGGCTGATTATCAAAATGCCGCAAAAGGATTTTTACAAGGTTTGCGCAAGCCCGTGACAGAACAAACTGTGCAAGAAATGGTTCGAGTTCCGGAACATATCGCCGGAATGTTGGGGTTACGGTTTTTAACCGATCACTTAATGGGCGATGTCTACTTCCGTGTCAGTGAATCTGGCCAAAACTTAGTACGAGCGCGAGAGCAATTTGCGCTGATGCAGCAGTTTGCTGACCAACAGCAGCACATGGAAGGCGTGGTTAAAGGCCTTGGAGACCAGTTGGCGAGATAGCGTTAGTGGGGCATTTATCATTTAGGCCCGCATCTAACTTTGCCCGAGGGTCTGCTAGGTTACTTGGCGGATAATAAAACTCACCAAGGTGGCCATAAGAATGACAAACAATATGGTGAATCCAACCCCTACCATTATGAAGTGACTGGCTTTGCCCCGGGCAAAATCTCGCTCCCTATTTTCTTTGGACTGTACGCCGACTGCTGCGGACATAACGCTACCGATCATTTGCCACAGCGTCAGCGGCGGCAACGCCTCTTCGGCGCTGTCAATTTTTGCGCTCTGATCTTGAACAGTTGTTGCAGAGTTTTTTTCTTCAGCAGCGGTTTCTTCATTCATAATTGTTAACGCGAGTTGTCGTTATTAGTTTGAGCTTTTGGCAATGTGCAGCAGGCCCTTCGGCCTGCTAGTAAGTGTGCCATGTTAGGGTCTGTTTAGATATTCTCAAGCATTGTTAGACCAATGGCATAATGCGATGCTTGTATGATGAAATTACATCCTCTGAATCAGAATTTTGTTTGGCAACAGCCAGCGCGGCCCTTCACCTGTATCTCCGATACACAAGCAGAAGCCTACGCAACACAGGGCGGTTTTGTTTTACCCGACGTTTTTAGCCCAATGGAGTTGACTACTTTACTAGCAGAACTTGATCCATTGGAAGCGGAAAAAAATGCACTGCTTAAGCATGTAGGCCCCAATGAGTTATCCATTGCCAAACACGATGAAATTGTTTTTCGTGCCCACACAGTATTGCATTCACCTCAAGCCAAGGGGCTGGCTAGTCATCCCACTATGCAGGCCTTGGTTAAAGATCTTATAGGTCCTAAGGTGCGCTTGTACTGGGATCAAATTGTCTACAAACGCCCAGGTACGCCAACTGAGTTTCCCTGGCATCAAGACAATGGTTATACCTTTGTGCAGCCGCAACAATACTTAACTTGTTGGATAGCGCTGAATGATGCGGTGGAAGAAAATGGCTGCCCGTGGATTGCGCCGGGGTTGCACAAACTCGGCACGTTAAACCATTGGTGGGCGGATTTAGGTTTTCAGTGCCTCAAAGAAACCCCAGAAGATGCCGTTGCCATGCCGCTTAAGGCAGGTTCCATTGCAGTATTTTCTAGTCTTACCCCACACCGCACTGGACCCAATCTCACGGCGCATACGCGCAAGGCGTATATTTTACAATACGCCCCAGACGGCGCAGTAATGCACCATCGTACCGGTGAGGCCGAGTTGGCCGCAGACCCCGGCCGACAGTTTATAATCACCTAGCCAATTTGATTGCGCCAAATAATTGGAAAACGAAATGACAGCAGTAATGAAGGTTTTGAGTAAACGCGGCAAGCAACATTTGTTGCTAGTGATGGCGGTACTGTTTTTTGCAGGCTGCGCCGTCAATGATCGGCCCATACAATTAAGCAGTGGCGCCGCGCCCATTTATCCAGCCCAAGCTCAGGCTCAGGGCGTGGAGGGAGAAGTAACGGTCCAATATGATGTTACTGATCAGGGGCTTGTGATTAATGCGTTTGTAAAAGAAGGCTCGCTGGGCCAAGTATTTGATGCGGCGGCGTTACAGGCTGTGACAAGCTGGAAGTTTAGCCCAGCGCGACGTGATGGCGTGCCTATTGCACAGAACGCCCTAGTGAGTAAACTCAGGTTCAAAGTTGGGACAAGGGCTGCGGATGAACCTAGAGCAACGAGCAGATAATCACCTAAGCGATTGGTCTACGGCCTTCGGGCGTAATGCTATTTTTACGCTCACCCTAATCGCCCTTGGGGTAAGTCTTTATTTTCAAGATCTGGCGCTGGGCCTGCCTTTTGATGCAATTCCTCTGGCAGATCACATTGGCTATATGTTGCGAGTAACAGCGCGCATCGCTTTCTTTTTGTTGTTGTTGGCTATGATTGCACGACCGTTTCGGCAGCTCACCGGAATTGGCTCTCAGCTGTTGCGCCATCGACGCTACCTAGGTTTGGCTATGGCTTTTGTGCATACAGTGCACTTTGGTTATGTAATCGCTTTTCTAAAAACCAGTAGTGAACCGTTAGAAATGGTCACTATAATTTTTGGTGGACTGGCATTTTTATTAACTTGGATTATGGCGGCCACCAGTAATAATGCTGCTCAGCGTGCGCTTGGAGTTTGGTGGCGACGTATACACACCCTCGGAATTTATTATGTGTGGCTGATTTTCATGAATACCTTTATCGGTACGCAACTAGCGGAAGGCGACTTCATTTATACCGGTATTGTGGCCGCAGGGTTAGTAGCAGTAAGCCTGCGTATTGCTGTGTTTTTGCGTCAGCGATTTAGCCGTACGGCGTAAAGCCCAGAGAATCCGCCAGCCTCAGTGCCGTCGGCGAGCAGCACCTTGGTGCTGAGGGGAAAGCGGCCTTTGCCGGTGCTTTTGAGCTTTTCAAATTCTTCTAAATGCTCGCCAAAACTACAGGTCACATGAATGTCTTCTGCCACAGGTTTGGCGTAGTCAATCTGACCGTTGGCGATCACAATGGATGCGTCCAAATCATTAAGCTTTAACTGCAAGTGCATCATGCCCCAGCCGGTGAGGGCCTGAATGGCATAAAGGCTGCCGGCAAAAGCGGTGCCGTGAACGTTTACATTGGGGCCAAGGTCCGCGTGAGTGGTCAGCACATGATCGCGGAAATGTTCAATTTTCATGGTCATGGCTTTAGACAGCGGAATTTGTTCATGCCAAATGGCTTCAAGGTTTTGGCAAAGGGTGTCCATGTCAGTCATAGTGATTCTTCTTAAGTGCAGACAAGTTTGGGAAACGTGTGATCAGTGTGAATATGCAAGCCGCCAATGTCTACGGGGTTGTTTTGGAAGGCAGCGAAGAAAGCATTCACCGAGTGACCATGAGTCCGCAGTTTTCTTGAAAAATATTCGGCAGCATCAATACCTAACACCCAAGAGTGGGTACTCATCTAAGCCCTCTGCCTAGTGCTGGAATTTGAATAACGTAGCGAAACAACCAAAGAGTTTAGTCTGTCTGAACTAACCCAATGTTAGGAGTGTTTTCTAATACCAAGCAAGGGTCGGTTGAGTAAGCGGTTTCGAGCGTTAGTTATAAACTACACCGGGCAAATATGAGGCGGGTGCGGTCAACCCTTCAGCGTGTGCTTGGTTATATCTAACTCTGGCGTGGAAACTTCCTCCGGGAGATCATGTAACAATCTATCGATTGGCAATACGGCATCCAAGAACATTGCAAATAGCCCCACAGTAGTTGTTAGATCTAAATCGCTTAGCGCTGTTTGACACCACACCCCAACATTATTATCTGGCGTTAAATAAACTGTGGGAGACCATTTTGTAGTCATTTCGTTTAGACCTAGCAATGCTTTGCTCTGCGCAAGAGAATCAGAAGCGTCTACCGCTAGAGGCCCTAGGAAACAATACATGAAAAGGTCTTTTTCATCAGGGCAACCGATATGCACTTCTATGCGATTGTCCACGAAAATACTATATACCCCGGCTTCGCTGGCTTGCGCGCCAGATAACCCCAAATTGGTCATCAGATCTATCATGAGTTTAAAAAAGGGCTTTTTCTCAGTCATAACGCCTTCTGGTCGAAGAGGCTATGTGCGAATTCTGCAACAAGCTTAGCTTGTTCAGCTGTCTGTACAAATTGCCCACCGCGGGCCTGCTTGCCCTCCACAATAGTCTGAAGAACTCGATCATCGCAGTTACTTTCAGTCAGCTTTTTTTCAGCGAAGTCTTTTTGTAATGATAAAGCGCTCAGTATCGTTCCGCTGCGACCTAC
>CAJJAQ010000207.1 GCA_905182095.1 uncultured Pseudomonadales bacterium
TGGGCAGTCTGGGAACCGCTCAGGCAGGGGACTTAAGTCACCTATCTAGCGCCAGTTATCGTGCTCAATTGGGATCTACCGCTGCCTCAGCAGTCATTCTGAGTCGTGAATATGCCACTGAGTGCCCGACAATTAGTTTAGTCGTAGATCAGCCTTATCTGGCTTTCGCCAAAGCCTCCCAATTGTTCGAAACCCCTGCAGTCATTGCTGCTGGAATTCACCCCAGTGCCGTTATAGATCCCTCTACTGAACTTGCAGACAGCGTCTGTATTGGGCCAAATGTGGTCATTGGTGCCCACTGCAAAATCGGCGCTAACGTGCAAATTCATGCCAACACCAGTATCGCTAGTCACTGCAGTATTGGTGATGACGGTCTGATTATGAGTAATGTTAGCATTTATCGAAAAGTGCTCATGGGAGAGCGCTGTATTATCCACAGCGGCGTTGTACTTGGTTCTGCTGGGTTCGGATTTACCCCAAATGCGCAAGGTCAATACGAAACCATTGCGCAAATTGGTGGTCTGCGTATTGGCAATGATGTGTCGATTGGTGCAACCACGGCAATAGACTGTGGTGCTATAGAAGATACCGTCATCGGTGATGGCGTGAAAATTGATAATCAGGTACAAATTGGCCACAACTGCCGTATTGGCGATCATACGATTATCTGTGGCGGCGCTGGTATGGCGGGCAGTACCACGATAGGTAAACATTGTGTGCTGGCGGGCGGCTGCGGTATTGCCGGTAGTAGTCCAATAAGCCTTTGCGATGGCGTTGTAGTCAGTGTAAAAACCACTATAAGCCAATCTATTAGTAAGCCCGGCATATATTCCGGCGCTATTGTCGCAAGCGAACATAAGCAATGGCTGCGTAATGCATTACGCTTCAATAACCTCGCGCAGCTTTTTGCCCGAGTGAAAAAATTAGAAAATGAGAGAGCTGATGAGTCAGATTAAGACGATAACAGAATTGTTCGATTACCTGCCTCACAGGTATCCATTTTTGCTCTTGGACAGAGTTACAGAGTTGACTAAAGGCGAGTCAATCAAGGGCTACAAAAATATCACCGTCAACGAAGAAATGTTTAACGGACACTTTCCCGGTCAGCCGATCATGCCCGGCGTCCTGATTTTAGAATCTATGGCGCAAATTTCTGGCGTCCTAGCCTTTGAAAGCCGAGGCAGCAGACCTGCAGATGGCACCAACTACCTATTTGGCGGTGTCGAAAAGGCAAGGTTTCGACGCCAGGTGATTCCCGGTGATCGCTTAGAAATTCATAGCTCGATCATCGCTGAGCGCAAAATCATGATGAAATTTGAGTGCGAAGCTTATGTAGATGGCCAGCTGGCATGCTCCGCTATCCTCTCAATTGTTGAGCAAAAACTGTGATAGATGAGCGTGCCATTGTAGACAGTTCGGTAGTCGTTGGAAAAAATGTCAGCGTCGGTCCGTGGACCATCGTTGGGCCAGGTGTCGTATTAGGCGATAACGTAGAGATAGCATCCAGTGTTGTGGTGAAGGGTCCTTGTCATATTGGTGCGGGCGTAAAAATTTACCAGTTTGCTACCGTGGGTGAAGATACCCCTGCGCTGGCTTACGCGGGCGAGGCCTCAGAGTTAACCGTCGGTGACAACACCATCATCAGAGAGGGCGTCACTATTCACCGTGGCATGGCCGCTGGCGGCATCAGTAAGACAGTCGTCGGCGCAAATTGCTTGTTGATGGCGTATGTCCACATCGGCCACGACTGTATTGTCGGCAATAATGTCATTATGGCCAATAACGCATCGTTAGCCGGCCATGTGGTCGTTGGTGATTACGCAAACTTTGGTGGTTATGCAGGCATTCCCCAGTTTCGTCAAATAGGCGCTCATACCCATATAGCGGGAATGAGTTTGGTCACTAAGGATGTGCCGGCATTTATGACCGTCGCAGGCAATCCGGCTAATGCTATTGGGCTGAATATCGAAGGCATTAAACGCCGCGGTTTTTCAGAAGAGGCGATTCAGGCGGTTAAAGCAGCCCACAGATTAGTTTATCGCAGCGGTAAGAAACTCCAGGACGCCATTGCCGAACTTGACGAATTGCGCAAATTGCACCCAGAAGTGGATATGTTTGTGCAATCTCTAGAGTCTTCAGATAAAGGCATTATTCGCGGCAGAGTCTAGTGGCTTTTACACTCAAGAGTGTATTTTTTATTCGAAACGCAATTAAGATAAGTCTGTAAATTATTGATTTATAAAGGTTAATAATTGTATTTTGCTTCGCTCGCCCGTATTCTTTGAATAAATACAGGCACGCTTTGGAGCACCACAAAGGTTTTATAAGGGCTACTTTATGACCTTAACTATCGGTTTGGTCGCTGGCGAAGCATCTGGAGATAATCTTGCAGCAGGTTTAATGGCGGCTCTAAAAGCTCACCCGGCCATCCAAGGTAATGTGCGGTTCCTTGGTATTGGTGGTCCTGGGATGATTGAGCAGGGCTTAGAGTCTTTGGCCTCCATTGAAGAACTTTCCGTAAATGGTTTTAAAGAGCCCATTCTTCGATTACCACAATTGTGGAAACTCTACCGGCGACTGGCGAGCACTTTCGAGCAAGAAAAAGTTGATGTTTTTATCGGTATTGACTTTAACGTGTTCAATTTTTTGCTTGAAGGCAGGCTTAAAGATAGAGGCATTCCGACGGCTCATTACGTCAGTCCTTCTGTGTATGCTTGGCGTCGCGGGCGTACCAAGCGGGTCGCTCGTTGTGCTGACGTTATTTTTTGTCTATTTCCATTCGAGCCGACTTTTTATGCCGATTTACCCATACGAGCAATGTTTGTAGGGCATCCATTGGCCGAGGAAATTACCGAACTCGACAGTCAGGCAGAGCAACAACAGCGGGCTCGAGAACAATTAAACTGCATCGACGCGGATATAGTTTTGGCTATGCTGCCGGGCAGTCGGGGCAGCGAAATAGAATTAATGCTGGAGCCCTTTCTTAAGGCTGCGGAAATAATTCAGACGCGCTTCGCCGCTCAAAATAAGACTGTAAAAGTAATTATCCCATGCATTAACTCAGCCCGGGAAGCACAAGTTCGCCGCGGCATCGAAGAGAGCCCCCAGTTAGATATTCACATCCACCAAGGCCAGGCCAGACTAGCGCTCTATGCCTGCGATGCAGCATTAGTCAAATCCGGTACCAGTACACTAGAGGCCATGTTGCTGAAGCGCCCGATGGTTGTTAGCTACCGCTTGGGCTACTGGTCGCATTGGATAGCGCGCCTGTTGGTGAAAACTACTTACGTTGCCATGCCGAATATTCTATCTAATAAAGAATTAGTGCCTGAGCTTTTGCAAGACCAAGCTCAGCCTGAAGGGCTGGCTCGTGCGTTACTGCAAGAGTTGGATAATTCCCGTAGTAATGACGGGTATTTTCAGCCCTTTGCAAATATGCGCAAAATTCTTCAGCAAGGCGAGCTAGGATTGGGTGCAAATAAAACTGCTGCACAAGGTTTGGTAGATCTGTTGCTCCAGAAGGGTAAACTCTAAGCTGCGGGGTTGCCGAGACAGTCAGATATCCCTGGCTTGGCACTAGATCCATACGAGGCGAGCGCCAAACCATTGCCAGATTGCCAGATTGCCAGATTGCCAGATTGCCAGATGGGCAAATGTTGCTGAATCTAGCAACTTTGCTGCTCAGCTTTGCTGCTCAGCTTTGGTGCTCAGCTTTGGTGTAAATGCAGTGGGATTTTTCGAGGAATAGATTTTCTGTGAGCAAAGGGCAAATGAGCAAAATTTATGATCATCGACATGGCATTATTGCCGGTGTCGACGAGGTCGGCCTAGGGCCTTTGGCTGGCCCAGTGGTGGCCTGTGCGGTGATTTTAGACCCTGACGTACACATAGAAGGTCTGCGCGATTCGAAGGCGACAACAGAGAAATCTAGGCATGAATTGGCTATTCTTATTCGCCAGCATGCCTTGAGTTGGTGCATTGGCAGGGCCAGTGTTGCCGAGGTCGATGAACTCAATGTGCTCCAAGCCAGTCACCTGGCCATGCGTCGTGCTGTATTTGGTCTGAGCATTGTGCCGGACAAAGTGTTAGTCGACGGCAACAAAATACCAGAGCTGCCCATGACCGCGGAAGCCATTGTCAAAGGTGACCGTATTGTCGGACAAATCAGCGCCGCGTCCATTTTAGCCAAAGTTGCACGTGATGCAGAGTTGGTGGAGCTAGCCGTTACTTATCCAGGCTATGGTTTTGCGCAACATAAAGGTTATCCAACTAAGAAACATATGATTGCTTTGAGTGAATTAGGGCCGTGTGCCGAACATAGGCGAAGCTTTGCGCCGGTGCGCAGAGCATTAGAGCAGGGGGCTTATTCATGAGCGAAGCGGCGACATTTGTGCACCTTCATTTGCATAGCGAATTTTCCCTGGCCGAAGGTTTGCTTAAAGTCAAAGACGTGGTGAAGACTACAGCAGCCAGAGGTATGCCTGCTTTAGCCCTGACCGACTGTAACAACCTCTTTGCTTTGGTTAAATTTTATGAAACCTGCTTAAGCCAAGGGGTTAAACCTATCTTAGGGGCGGAAATAGTTGTCAGCTGCAGTGCAACCGGTCTAAGCGGACGCATTGTTGTTTTGGCGAGAAACCTGGCCGGTTACTCGAATCTTATTGCGTTAATTTCTGCCGGTTATACTTCTGCCGAGCAGCGCGGAGTGATTTCTGAAGAAGATGTTTTTGCGCGCAAAGAAGGGCTCATTGTTCTTGCAGGTGGCGTTGGCGGACACCTTTGGGGCGAACTAGCTAATGATGATCAAGGCCCAGCGCTGCATCGCGCACGTGTGTGGCAGCAAGAGTTCGCAGAAGATTACTTTCTTGAAATTACCCGCACTGGGCGCGAGAACGAGGAAGAAATGTTAAGGCGCACGTTGTCTATAGCGTCTCAGCTAGAGATCGGAGTTGTTGCCTCAAATGATGTTTGCTTTACCGCGGCAGAAGATTTTGAAGCCCATGAAACTAGAGTTTGCATTCATCAGGGTCGCGCTTTAGATGACCCGCGACGCAAACGTCAGCATAGCCCGCAACAGTACCTGCGCAGCGATTTGGAGATGGCCGCGCTCTTCGCGGATATTCCTTCGGCACTACAAAACACGGTAGAGATCGCTAAGCGCTGCAACGTGGAAGTGCCACTAGGCACCTACTATTTGCCCGATTACCCCATACCCAATGGCCTTAGCCCCGAAGCCTATATCCAACAAGTTTCCGAGCAAGGCCTGGCACGCAGGCTTGCCAAGACCGGTCCACTGAATGGCTTTAGTGCGCAAGACTATAGTGACCGCTTAGACTTTGAGCTTGGCGTGATAAACCAAATGGGTTTCGCAGGCTATTTTTTGATTGTGATGGAGTTTATTGCTTGGGCTAAGAGTAATGGTATTCCAGTTGGGCCAGGTCGTGGCTCGGGTGCAGGGTCCTTGGTTGCCTATGTCCTAGATATTACTGACCTTGATCCCCTTGAATACGACCTGCTGTTCGAGCGGTTCCTCAACCCAGAGCGGGTTTCAATGCCCGATTTCGACGTCGATTTTTGTATGGAAGGCCGAGATAAGGTTATTCAGCACGTCAGCGAAATGTACGGTGTTGAGTCTGTTAGCCAAATTATTACCTTCGGCACCATGGCCGCGAAAGCAGTGGTTCGAGATGTTGCCAGGGTTCAGGGTAAGCCCTATGGGTTGGCGGATAAGTTGTCCAAACTGATTCCCTTCGAAGTTGGCATGACCCTGACCAAGGCCATGGCAGAAAGTGCAGAAATGAAGGAGTTCGTTGAGAGCACCGAAGAAGCCAGCGAAATTATGGACATGGCTTTCAAGCTTGAAGGCATTGTCCGAAATGTCGGTCGCCATGCTGGGGGCGTAGTGATAGCACCTTCGGCGCTGACTGATTTTGTACCCCTATACACAGAAGAATCCGGTACTGGCCTAGTTTCCCAATTCGATAAAGATGATGTTGAGCGGGCAGGGTTGGTTAAATTCGATTTCCTGGGTCTGAAGACGCTGACCATTATCGACTGGGCGGTCAAATCCATTAATAAACATCGCCAAACTCTAGGCGAAGAACCCATTCAAATTGACAGCATTTCGCTGGATGACCGCGCCACGTTTGAGCAACTTCGACGTGGTGACACTACTGGCATATTCCAGTTGGAATCGCGCGGTATGAAGGATTTGATCCGCCGTCTATTGCCAGAGAACATTGACGACATTATCGCCTTGGTTGCGCTATTCCGCCCTGGTCCATTGGAGTCGGGTGCGGTAGACGACTATATAAACCGTAAGCACGGTAGAGAACCGGTGACGTATCCACACCCGAGTTTGCAGCCTGTACTTGAATCTACCTACGGGGTAGTCCTTTACCAAGAGCAGGTAATGCAAATTGCTCAAGTATTGGCTGGCTTCTCTCTTGGTCAGGCCGACCTTTTACGCCGCGCTATGGGTAAGAAGAAAGCTTCAGAAATGGCTAAGGTGCGCGAGCAGTTTCTTACTGGCACCGCGGCCAACGACATTTCGAGTAAGTTAGCCAACGAAATTTTCGACTTAATGGAAAAATTCGCCGGCTATGCCTTCAATAAATCGCACTCCGCTACATATGCATTGGTTAGTTTTCAAACAGCATGGCTGAAGTCCTGTTATCCGGCGCAGTTTATGGCGGCTAACTTATCCGCAGATATGCAGAGTATTGACCGAGTTGTCATTGTTGTTGATGAAATTCGACGCATGAAGCTGGCACTGCTGCCGCCAGGCGTCAATATCAGTGAGTTTCGTTTCTCTGTACAAGGCGAGGCGGTTGTTTATGGTCTGGGTGCAGTGCGCGGAGTTGGCGAAGGGCCGGTATCGGCAATTGTCGAAGCCCGGGCACATGGCGCTTTTATAGACCTAGCAGACTTTTGCCGTCGCGTGGACAGTAAGAAGGCCAACAAGCGAGTGCTTTTAGCGTTGATCAGCTCTGGTGCAATGGATGAGTTTGCCATTGATGGCGAAAACTTAAACCAAACTCGCGCGAGACTTTTAGCAACACTACCTCAGGCCATACAAGGGGCCGAGCAGGTGGCACGAAACCAGGCTGTGGGCATTACCGATCTATTTGGTGGCATTGAAAGTCAGGCACCTGCAGAAGATTGTGAAGTGCAAAGTAAGGTCAAACCACTGACTACATTGGAGCGGTTGAAAGGTGAGAAAGATACCTTAGGGCTGTTTTTGACTGGGCACCCCATAGAGAGTTACGAAAAAGAACTAGGCTATTTTTGTCGCAGTAAAATCAAAGAGCTGAGGGTTAGCAAAAATACCCAATGGGTGGCGGGTATGGTTATCAGTAATCGCGTGATGAAAAATAAGCGCGGTTCATCTATGGGCTTTTTGGTCCTTGATGACCGCAGTGCTCGACTCGAAGTGTCGTTGTTTTCTGATGCTTTTCAAAATTATGGTCATAAAGTAGCCAAAGACGAATTGTTGGTCATTGAGGGCGAAATTCAAAGTGACGAGTACAATGGCGGTATCTCATTACGCGCAAGCCAAGTGTTGACTATGGATGAGGCGCGGCAAAAATTCAGTCGCGGGCTGGCGCTAGATTTCACTTCATCTCAACTGCCAGATAATTTTAATAAAAAATTGAAAGAAATTTTACAACCCTATCAAGTGCCAGGTGCAACTTGTCCTATAGCGATTTTGTATAAGGCCGAAGAAGCAGAAGGTAAAATCAGCTTGGGTCCAGAATGGCATGTGAAAGTCAGCCAGCAACTGTTGTTTGATTTAGAAGAACATTTTGGTGATGAAAAAGTCACCCTACATTATGCGAAAGGGCGCAATGTTTGAAACTCAGCTGGCTCAGGTTGTACTCGCGCAACCGGCGCCAAAGCGTTATTTGGTAGCCCTCAGCGGTGGCGTTGATTCAATTGCGCTACTCCATGGCTTAGTGCGTATTTTGCCAGCTCAGGCTAATGTTGTTGCGCTCCATGGTAATCATCAAATCTCCAGCGAATCTTCAACCTGGGCAGCCCATTGTGCGGCCCAATGCCAAAGTTTGGCAGTCGACTTTGTCTGTGAAGAGTTGGTGTTGGCACCACAGGGGAATTTGGAGGCCGCTGCGCGGGAGGCGCGCTATGCTTTTTTTGCTCGCCATATGCAGGCCAGAGATCTGTTGCTGCTCGGCCATCACGCTCAAGATCAATTAGAAACGCTATTCTTGCGTCTATTTCAGGGCCGCGGCCTAATCTCTATGCGTCAACAAGGAGCGCTGGGGGAGGGGCAGTTCCTGCGTCCGTTATTGAACTGCTCGCGATCTGAACTAGTTGCCTATGCGCAAAGCATTGATGCAAGTTGGATAGAAGACCCCTCCAATGCGGATATTCGTTTTGACCGCAATTTTCTGCGGCATCAAATCATTCCTAAATTCATCCCAATGCTGCAAAAACGCTGGCCGGGTGTGACCCAGGCTATATTACGGGTTGCTGCCAATGCTCAGGCTCAGAACACGTTACTGCAGAATCTAATAGAACCTTTTGCTGATGAGGTGCCGCTCAATCAATTGCCCAGTGACCGCGCTAGCCGGCTCCTTTGGCTGCGTACCTATCTAGCTCTGCGTGGGCATCATGAGATTAGTGATCGCGGGTTGTCAGAATGGCTTCGGCAGGCAGAATGCGCCGAGCAGTCTGAATTGGTGCTCGGTGAGGTTAACTTCCTGCGCAGTTGGCGGGGCAGTCTTTATTACGTTAAACGACAGCAACAGACCGCTTTTTCTGGCACCTTGCTGGCATTAGGTGAGCGCGTGTCTGGTGGTTTTGGTTCCTTAGAGTTGGCTCCCTGTGACTCAGCTTTATCCGATGCCTTTGTTTATTCGGGGCCGGTAGAGATTGTCTGCCGCAATAACCTAGAGAACCTTTCGCTCAGCCGAAGTTTTGGTTCAGCATCGCTAAAAATGCTCTTTCAGCAGGGCAATATTCCACCCTGGTGCAGAGAAGAATATCCTTTGATTATGCAATCTGGGGAACTTTTGGCTGTCCCGGGCATTGCCAGTCGAGACAAAGGTCAAGACACTTCTGCCCACGCACATTCCAGTGTCTGGTGTCGAGGCATTTTGCGTAACTGAGCGCATTTAATCAGAGTTTTCTGAAAATGCTCCGATTAGCTGAAAATAGTGCCATTAAAGTATCAATCTGATTGAGCTTAACCCATCCCTCTGTTAACTTTCGCTTCCATCTTGCCTAGCTTCATGTGAATCGATTTCCGGTTGCAAATCATGTAATAGGGCAGATTAGATGGAGTTAAATGACGCGATATATTTTTGTTACCGGCGGTGTAGTGTCTTCCTTAGGGAAGGGTATTCTGACATCTTCACTTGCTGCTCAGTTAGAGGCTCGTAGCCTCAATATCAACGTCCTAAAAATGGACCCCTACATTAATGTTGATCCAGGCACTATGAGTCCTGTGCAACATGGTGAGGTGTTCGTGACGAGGGATGGTGCTGAGACTGACTTAGACCTTGGTAACTACGAACGATTTTCTAAAGTTCGCATGACGCGAAACAATAACTTCACCACTGGCAGCGTCTACGCCGAAGTTATTCGTAAAGAACGCCGCGGCGATTACTTGGGTGGCACTGTTCAGGTCATTCCCCACATCACAGACGAAATTAAACGTCGTACTCGGCTTGCTGCTGAGGGCGTAGATATTCTGATCGTCGAAGTGGGTGGTACTGTGGGTGATATTGAGTCTCAGCCCTTCCTTGAGGCTATCCGACAATTACGTATGGAAGTAGGGCGTAATCGGGCGCTGTTTATTCACTTAACTTACGTTCCCTATTTGAGTAAAGCCGGCGAAATCAAAACTAAGCCGACTCAGCACTCTGTTAAAGAAATGCGCTCTATTGGCTTACAGCCCGATATTTTGGTTTGTCGATCCGAAAAAGATATTCCAAAATCCCAGCGCGATAAGATTGCCCTGTTCACTAGTGTGGAAGAACGCGCAGTGATTTCTATGATCGATGTGGACACTATTTATCGTGGCCCGTTGGAGTTACATAACCAAGGCCTTGATACCTATGTTACAGAGCAGCTCGAGCTAGATTGTCCGCCGGCAGATTTGAGTGATTGGCAGGATGTAGTTGACGCTCAACTTAATCCAAAACATAAAGTACGCATTGCCTTTGTAGGCAAATATCTTGAACTACTCGATGCTTATAAATCGCTTATTGAGGCCATCAAGCACGCTGGAATTCAAACCCTCACCGAGGTCGATATCGACTTTATTGATGCAGAGCACTTAGAGGCCCAGGGCACTGATTTGCTAGAGGGCGTGGCCGGTATTTTAGTGCCAGGTGGTTTTGGCGGGCGGGGCTTTGAAGGCAAAATTTTGGCCGCAGGCTACGCTAGAAAAAATGGTGTGCCTTACTTAGGTATTTGCTACGGGCTGCATGCGGCAGTGATCGACATTGCGCGAAATTGTGCCGGGATGCCCCAAGCGCACAGCACCGAGGTGATGCAAGACACCCCGGACCCAGTTATAGCGCTCATTACCGAGTGGACGAATAGCGAAGGGCAAGTTGAGCTGCGTGATTCCGCCAGTGATTTGGGTGGCACCATGCGACTTGGTGAGCAAGTTTGCATCCTCAATCAAGGCACCTTAGCCGAGCGCGTCTATGGAGATACGGTGGTTAGAGAGCGCCATAGACACCGCTATGAAGTGAACAATCGTTATGTTGATCAACTTATAGACAGCGGCATGATTGTTGGCGGTCGTTCGGAAGACGGAGAATTGGTAGAGATGTTGGAACTGGCGGGTCATCCATGGTTCTTGGCTTGCCAATTTCACCCAGAATTTACCTCCTCACCAAGAACAGGGCACCCTTTGTTCTCTGGGTTTATTGGCGCTGGATTAGCTTACGCTGATGGTACTTTAAAATAGCCAAAGTACCTGGGCGTAATTGGTTACTACATTCATTTTGGATTGAATTTTTATGCAACTAGAAAATTTTGAAGTCGGTGGTGATAACCCTCTGTTTGTTATCGCTGGTCCCTGTGTCATAGAGTCCGAAACTTTGATTATGGAAACTGCTACAACGCTGAAAGAACTGGGTGAAAAAGTAGGCGTTTCACTGATCTTTAAAAGCTCTTTTGATAAGGCCAATCGTTCTTCGATGGACAGCTATCGCGGCCCCGGAATTGAAGAAGGTCTGCGTATTCTGGAGCGGGTAAAAACTGAGCTTGGGATGCCTGTGCTGACTGACGTACACGAAGACACACCTTTAGATGAGGTTGCCAGCGTGGTGGACGTCATGCAAACCCCAGCGTTTTTATGTCGCCAAACCAACTTTATTCTTAATGTATGCGCCCAAGGTAAGCCAGTGAACATTAAGAAAGGCCAATTTTTGGCGCCATTAGATATGTTGCAGGTTGCCAATAAGGCAAAGTCTACGGGTAATAAGCAGATTATGGTTTGTGAGCGCGGTGCCAGTTTCGGTTACAACAATTTGGTCTCGGATATGCGCTCGCTGGCATTAATGCGACAAACAGGTTGCCCAGTTGTATATGACGCAACCCACTCAGTACAAATGCCCGGCGGCCAAGGTTCGGTTTCCGGTGGGCAAAGAGAAATGGTGCCGGTGCTCGCTCGAGCGGCAGTAGCAGCAGGCATCTCAGGACTATTTATGGAGTGCCACCCCAACCCCGCTGAGGCCATGTCTGACGGACCAAACTCTTGGCCCTTACACATGGTCGGAGATTTATTGTCACAACTTATGGCCATTGATGCAGTGGTAAAAGGGCAGCCTCGATTGGAAGATCAGGTTACTAAGTCTTAGATCTCCATTGAGATACTAAAAGTTACGTAGGTTAGGAAAAAAAGGATTAGCAGGGCATGACGAAGATCGTAGACATTCACGCGCGGGAAATTTTGGACTCAAGAGGTAATCCAACGGTTGAAGCGCTGGTCACTACCGAGGATGGTTTTCAAGGTTTGGCGGCGGCGCCCTCCGGCGCATCCACTGGCAGCCGAGAAGCACTAGAACTGCGTGACGGTGACCAGTCGCGTTATCTGGGCAAAGGTGTGCAGCAAGCCGTTGCGTATATTGATGGTGAAATACGTGACGCTCTTATGGGTAGAGACAGCTCTGACCAAAAGCTCATAGACGACCTTTTACTGCAATTAGATGGTACCGACAATAAGGCACGCTTGGGCGCCAATGGCATGCTTGCGGTTTCTCTTGCTGCCTGTAAGGCCGCTGCTGCGAATACTGGGCAGCCCCTTTACCGACACATTAACCAGCTTTGCGGCGGCGTCAAAATGCAGATGCCAGTGCCCATGATGAATATTCTTAATGGTGGCGAGCACGCTGACAACAATGTTGATATCCAAGAATTTATGATTCAACCGGTAGGCATGACCAATTTCCGCGATGCTCTGCGTTGTGGGGTAGAAATTTTTCATCATCTAAAAGCTGTTTTACAGGGTATGGGACTGTCCACATCTGTCGGCGATGAAGGTGGCTTCGCGCCGAACTTAGAATCCAACGCACAGGCCTTGGATGTCATTGCTCAGGCGGTTGAGCGTGCAGGTTATCAATTGGGAACTGACGTTACGTTAGCGCTTGATTGTGCGGCATCTGAGTTTTTTGTAGATGGTAAATATGATCTGAAAGGAGAAGGCCAAGCCTATGATCCTGCTGGTTTTGTTGAGTATTTAGCCGACCTTTGTGCAAAGCATCCTATTGTCTCGGTTGAAGATGGTATGGACGAAAGCGACTGGTCCGGCTGGGCCCAATTGACTCAGCGCTTGGGCGACAAAGTACAGCTTGTGGGCGATGATTTATTCGTTACCAACACGCGTATTTTACAACGCGGCATAGACGAGAATATCGCCAATTCCATTCTCATTAAATTCAATCAAATTGGTACATTAACTGAAACCCTAGATGCAATTGCTATGGCCAAAGCGGCAGGCTACACCAATGTCATTTCTCATCGCTCTGGTGAAACTGAAGATACGACTATTGCAGATTTGGCAGTTGGCACCGGTGCGGGTCAAATAAAGACAGGGTCTTTATGCCGTTCGGACAGAGTTGCCAAGTACAATCAGTTGTTACGCATTGAGGCAGACTTAGGCGCCGCCGCTACCTATCCGGGGCGCAGTGCCATACGTGCTAAATAGACTTGATAAATGGCGTTTGTTAGTGAAACTGGGTAAAGGATAATTTTCCTAGGCTTGGTCTACAATGAATGAATGGGAAGTGGCCTCTTAAAGCTAGCGGTACGAAAATGAAGATATTGATCTCAATTTTGGTTATCACATTGTTTGCTTTGCAATATCAAATATTTTTTGGTCAAAGCGGCTATTTTGCGAAAAAAGTCCTCGCCCAGCAGTTACAAGAACAACAGCAGCGATTCGAACAATTACAACAAAGAAATCTTAAGATGACAGCTGAGGTAATAGCACTTAGAGCTAATCCAGCGGCCTTTGAGGCCCGAGCAAGAAGCGAATTAGGTTTGGTCAAGGAGGGGGAAGTTTTCTACCTCGTACCCGATGCCGCAAACTGAGGTGAATGCCGCACTAGAGCCGTCGGCAAATGCTCATACCGCCAGTATCAAGACCTTTGCAGAGGATTGGCGGGTGACCGAAGTCATGGATCAGTCTTGGAGTGGCGAAGGTGAACATGCCTATGTTTATGTTGAAAAACGCGGACTGAACACGGCTCAGGTCGCTACATGGCTAGCACAACAATATGCTGTGAAAGAAATGAATATCGGTTACTGCGGCATGAAGGATAAATACGCGGTTACTCAGCAATGGTTCAGTGTGCATTCGCCCTTAGACATTAACCCAGTTGAGTTAACCTTGGCGGATCCATCTGAGGCTAACGCAGACTATGCCAAGGTGCTGCAGTCTACTCGGCATAATAAAAAACTACGCCGGGGCGAGCATGCGCTCAATCACTTTGGCATAACCCTGCGCGACTTAGATCCGTGTGCTGTTTTAGATGAATCATCTTTAGCTGCTCTTGGTTTACCTTTCGCTAACTATTTCGGCCCCCAGCGGTTTGGCATCAATAATATTGAGTCTGCTCTTAGTTGGTTGAAAAATCGCCGCAGTAGGAAAATTTCACGGGCAGCTCGAGGTTGGCATTTTTCGGTGCTGCGCAGTTTGCTGTTCAATAAAATTCTCCGCGCCAGAGTGCTGGCAGGTAACTGGCATACATTCATAGATGGTGACGCCAAAGAATTTGCTGTGCCCTCTGGGTCTTTATGGGGTCGCGGGCGTACTGCGCTGACCGCTGATGCGTTGGCGCTGGAGACTCAAGCACTGGCCGAGGATGCTTGGGTTTGCGAGGCCCTGGAGTTTGCTGGTGTGGATAGAGGCATGCGCGCGCTGAGCGTGCAGCCCAAGGATTTTAATTACACTAATTCAGCCGATGGAGCATTGGTGCTTAACTTTGCGTTGCCTCCAGGAGCGTACGCTACCGTATTGTTAGCTGAGCATTTCGATATTAAGGATAATAGTCGTTGAGTAATTTCGATTTGCAGGGCATAGGTATGACCTCACAACGTACCCGGGACCGTTTAGTGGGGCGCTTGCGTGAGCAAGGTATTATTGACGAGAAAGTTTTACAACAAATAGCTGCATTACCGCGACACATATTTATTGACGAAGCCTTAGCCCATCGGGCTTACGAAGATACAGCTTTGCCCATAGGCCATAGCCAGACTATTTCACAGCCCTTTATAGTCGCTTTGATGACCCAGTTGCTCACTGAAACACCACGTAAAACGGTTTTGGAGGTGGGCACTGGTTCTGGATATCAAACTGCGCTTTTAGCGCGACTATGTGAGCGTGTTTATAGTGTTGAAAGAATTCAGGCCCTGATGCCTAAGGCCAGAGAGCGGTTGTCGGCGTTGTCTCTTAGAAATGTTCAGCTGCGCCACGGTGATGGCTACGCGGGTTGGGCAGAGCAAGCGCCTTTTGATGGGATTATTGTTACAGCTGCGCCGCCGGTAATGCCGGAACAATTGCTTGAACAGCTGGCTATCGGCGGGCGCTTAATCGTGCCGGTAGGTGATGGCAATGAACAAGACCTGCGCGTCATTGATCGCACAGTGGACGGCTTTGATGAAAGTGTTCATGACCGCGTTAAATTTGTGCCCCTTCTCGGCGGTGTAACTCATAGATAGGGCTACTGGTATGGAACAAGACGGCAATCGCTCAGTGAGTTTTATCGGCTTGGTTTTGCGCGGTTTGGCTATGGGTATTGCGGAATTAGTGCCGGGTGTTTCTGGCGGCACCATTGCATTTATGACCGGTATTTACCTGCAATTAGTTCGGACCCTAGCTACTTTTGGCTTCGCATCCATGCAAATGCTCAGACACCCCAAACAATTTTGGCTGCATCATAATATGTCATTTTTGGCCAGTTTAGGACTGGGTATGGGCATAGGTATTGTTATCTTTGCCCAGATCATCGGCTATTCCTTGGCGCATTTCCCCCCAGTAATTTGGGCCTTTTTCTTTGGCGTAATTTGCACATCAATCCTGCATATGGCGCGGCAACGCTCGAATAGAGCCTTAGTGTTATTCGCTCTGCCAGGGCTGATATTGGGCTTAGGTTTTGTTGCACTACCTGTTGCAGACTTCTCTGGTTCGTTGCCAATGATACTGTTTGCTGGGGCATTGGCAATTTGTGCCTGGATACTGCCGGGAATCTCCGGCAGCTTTGTCTTGTTGCTGCTAGGCCTTTATGACGATGTAATTGTTGCGGTAACAGATCGTGATTTACAGGTTTTAGCGACACTGGCCTGTGGCTGCGGACTAGGGATTCTTCTTTTCGCTCGCTCTTTGGCTTGGGTTTTGGACCGCTATGCAGATCAACTTTTAGCCTTCCTAATTGGTTTTATGAGCAGTGCCTTGATCAAGTTATGGCCCTGGCAAGACCCCAACGCTGCGAGTGTTTTTTCCGCACCGCTGAGCCCAGTAGGCTACACGTCTATTGTGGGACAAAGTGCTTACACAGAATTCGCCGTCCTTGCAGGGTTACTGGGGGTATTAGCGTTATGGCTAATGACCAAATACGCCAACGACTAGTAATCGTAGTGCTTGCCCTAGGGATGCAGGTCGGCTGTGTCTCTCTCGGCACGCCTGTTGTAACGGAACGTTCTAGCGGCGCCACGCTAACGTCCTCTGGACAGTACAGGGTGAGCAAGGGCGATACGCTATACTCAATTGCTTGGCGTTTGGGGTTGGACTATAAGTCCCTCGCCAAGGTCAACGGTATAGGTAAACCCTATGTGATTTTCCCCGGACAAAAGCTGCGTCTGCGCGGTAAGCCGAGGGCGGTCAAACCAACTGTGGCAAAAACCTCTACCGCTAAAACTAAGCCCGCTCGCCAACCGACGACAAAACCAGCGGTTCGCCCAACACCGCCTAAAGCGCAAAAGCCTCAAGTGGCGAGCAAGCCGGTTACCCGTAAACCATCAACGGCGGTGGCGAAAAAGCCGACTACTGCCCAATCTCGGAATAAACCTCAGTCTACTAGGGCGTTGAGTTCAAAGTGGGCATGGCCGGTGGCACAAAAACCACTTGG
>CAJJAQ010000208.1 GCA_905182095.1 uncultured Pseudomonadales bacterium
TTAGACCTGAACCGGGGCTAATACACCCTGGCTTGACGCCAATGTTCTTAACGTCCACCTCAAACTTTGAAAATGGCTGATACCGCTGGTAGGCGCCAGGGACAGGGTAAGTTTTGATCATTGGCTCATATAAAGTTGCCACCCTTTCTAGATTGGGCTCTGCGACTTTTATGGCTAATGTTTTAAGCGCCAGTGGGCTAGCTATATATTTGTTTAGCAGCGATTGAAAATCTTCTCCGCTAGCTACTTCTAATACTCTACCTAATACATCAGTGGCTACTGAGTAAGAGTAGCGCGTTCCCGGTTGGCTACTCAGCGGAATTTTTGCCAGTCTCTGCACTGAGCCAGTAAGACTTTCTGTCTTCGAGTCTGCCATGCAGCTAATGCCGAAAAGCTTTTCTTCTCGATAATTTTCTGCAGTTTCCCCCCACCCTTGCAAGTCCGTATTTTGTGAGAAGCCGGCCGTGTGCAGCAGTAGATCTGAAACCAGTATTGGCCTAATTAGTGTTGCGTCACTAGCACCCTTTTCATTCGTGGTGACAGTTTTAAATTCCGGCAGATATTTTGCGATAGGCTCGGAGAGTTGTAGCACACCTATATCAATCAGTTTCAGTGCCAACAGGTTAGTAAATGGTTTTGACAGGGAAAATAGTGAAATTATTGACTCAGTATTTACCGCAGAAACGGAAACTATCCCCTCAACATAGTGGCCGGCCTTTTGGCTAACAGAGCCGTCTGCGCGGACTATGGCCACTTGGTAGTTTGGGATGTACCCTTGCTTGATCATACTGTCTAGATAAGCAAAATCAATTCCTTGCTTTACCGGCGTTTGTGCCTCCGCATATACCGAAGAACTAGCAACGATCATTGTGATTGCAATGTACACAATACTGATCAATCTCATCTGAGTACCGCCTGATCTACGATCTCTTCTATTTCGTTATTTTTGTTATACAAAGAAGGCATTAAGTGTGTTGCAAAGACGCCTACGGTATTGTTTTCTTTGTCCATCCAGAAGAAAGTGTTTGCGGCGCCGCCCCAGAAATAATAGTCGACAGTTTCAACGCCTGTTGCTGTGTCTACATCAAGTTTTCTACCAAACCCTGCAGAAAATTTCATATAACTCGAGGCATCCTCGCCAAATCCTCTACGGAATGCTTCCGGCATCAGCTGTGTGGTTTGATCCTTCAAATGTTCAACGACTGACTCTTTACTAAGCACTCTTACGCCGTTTAGCTCACCGTCGTTGGCTATCATAGTTAGATAAATCGCATAATCGTCGATCGACGCCCAAAGGCCACCCCCGCCACTGTCGCAAACTGGTTTAGTGCTACCTAACGTGCCGGCGTATTTTACTAGCTTCCAAGGAATTTCTGAATCGTAATTGAGTGATGCTTGTTGCGCAGGTGTAGCAACCAAATATAAGCCAGCGGTTCGTTTCAGTTGATCAGGGGAGAGAGAGAAAGTGGTGTTGCGCATGTTTAGTGGCGTGAAAATAATTTCGTCCAGATATTGGCTTAATCTCTTTTTCGTTATCTGCTCGATAACCGCGCCAAGCACATCTATACCTACTGAATAGTTCCATGAGGCGCCTGGATGGTCTATGAGGGGTAGTTGGGACAAAAATTCCACTTCTCCTTCAAGTGACTCTATCTCTCGATTCGGGCTACCTGTTATGCAGGACATAACGCCAAATTCGTCATATTGCTCCGCTACGTCTCCCACACCTGAGACATTTGTGCCATAAGTGAGGCCGGATGTGTGCGTAATTAGATGTCGGAGTGTGATTTCTGTTTTGGCAGGCTCAAGAGTTGCCGCATAACTTCCCCCGGGGGCAACTAACATATCGGCAAACGCTGGAAAGTATTTGCTCAGTTTGTCATCTAGATTAAGCTTTCCTTCTTCTTGCAGGCGAAGTATTGCCGTTGAAACAAGAGGTTTAGTCATTGAGGCAAGCCAATAAATCGTATTTTCGTCAACCGAAGTGCCACCGTCGATTGATAGGCTGCCGTTACGGGCTAAGTAAATACTCTTATCTCCGCTGTACACGCCCATGACGTAATTAGGTATACGCCCTTCTTGGTATAGGTCTTCGAAATTAGCTTTGATTGTGTCGAGTTTTTTTGCATCGAATCCAGCGCTCGCTGGATCTACCTTTTCAAATTCGAATGCCATTGCTGTAGTCGATGCTACCAATACTAAAACCAACGTTATGTATGATTTCATTTGTATTTTCTCTCCTTGCCTTTGATTTTTTTCAATTCTTGGTCTGATTAACAAAAAAGGTTTCCATACTGCCAATACCCTTGATCTCGATAGGTCCCCGACTTACAAGGTCAAAGGCGCCGCTTACCAGTTCTGCCGTAACGGCAGAGAGGTGTATTTCATTGGGTAATCCGTGAGACTCCATGCGCCCTGCTGTGTTCACCGCGTCCCCCCAAAGGTCATAGACGAACTTCTTCTTACCAATGACGCCAGCTACTGCAGAGCCGGAATGCACGCCTATCCGCATTGAAATTCGGTGGCCTTGAATGAGTGGTAACGCGTTCACAAAGGCCATCATTTTCGTACCCATGGCCACGGTCTTAATGGCGTGTTCGCTGTCTGCTGTGGGAACGCCGCATGCGACCATGTAGTTGTCGCCAATTGTCTTAATTTTCTCTACGCCTAATTCTTCGCAATAGTCATCGAACTCGGTAAATATTTTGTTCAAAATCTCGACAATTTTGACTGCCCCCAAAGCTTGAGACAGCGGCGTAAAACCCACTATGTCGCCAAATAAGATGCTGCAGTTATCTACCGAGTCGGCAATCAGGTATTCATTAGCCTTCATGCGTATGG
>CAJJAQ010000209.1 GCA_905182095.1 uncultured Pseudomonadales bacterium
TACCGGGGAAAAAGTGGCCTAGGCCTGAACAAATATCCACCTTTAATGCTTGAAACTGATATCCAGCATTAGGCGCCTAAACGACTCCTCCGTACCGAAGTCTACATTGCGATCGGTAAGAAAAAACGAACTGCTCAGGCTGATTTTTTTGCTCAGCGCATAGCCTGTTTTAAAAATATGGCCTTCGCCATCAGTACCGCCACCAATAAAATCAGAATCAGCCAAGGCAGCAAATACTGCATCTGCTTCAACGTCCCTATATTCCCAGGCAAAGCTCCATTTAGTGGTGTTTAGCTTAGCCCCGACGGCGTAACCGGTATTGAAATCATCTGCATCTAGATTTTGCACATAGTCTGCGAAGAGGGTGACTTTACCAACATCTGCAGGGATACCGATTTCAGCAAAACCTTCGATGCTCTGAAAACCATTGAGATAGCCGCCATTAATGTCCAAGCGGTTGTCGTTGGCCGGGATACCAAACAGCGAATCAGCGCCTTGGCTAGCGGTAATGTTGTAGTAACTCAACCCGAACAAAATGCTGACATTATTTTCGAGTTTGAAGCTTGAGCCAGCTTGGCCGGCAAGCAATATAAGGTCGGAGTCGCGGCTGTTTTCGTCCACCCAAGAAGCCAGCCCAGTGGCAAAAATGCTGCCCTTATTAACGCTTGCTGATATGCCTTCGGGCCTAACATCACCGTCCCAAATAAGGGTGGTTCCGCCGACTCGTTTTAGCGGGTTTTTGAATTTACCGGCTTGTACGACAATATCAGAATTGACTAAATTCCAATTAACATAAGCGAGGTCTAGGTTGATCTGCTTCGACGATGAAACGGTACCCAATGTTTGATTAGCAGAAGTGGGGTCACTGCCGCCGCTAGCTAAGCCAAAACCCACTGCTACATTGTCGTTAACCGGCGCCACCAAGGCGACGCGACTGCGCAGTCGGCTTCTGTGGCGGTCAGGTCGACCCTCAATATCAAATGCTTCTTGTCGGAAGCGAAAATCGCCTTTGAATTTTATGCCCTCCAGCGCTTTTGCTTGGGCTGCACCCCTAGCTGATACGACAGGTTTAGAGGAAGTAATAGTTTGTGATTTTTCGTTCTCAAGCGCGTCTAATCGCGCGGTAAGTTTCATCAACTGTGCCTGCAAGGCTTGAATTGTTGCTGTTTGTTGAACATATGCTGTGTCTGTATCTGCTCGGGATACTCCGGTCGCACTCGATATAAGCAGCAGCGCTGTTATCGCTCCTAATTTCATATTTGGTTCCTAGTAAAAGTGAAGTCCGACGATCTTGCATATTTAATATTACAGTTTTATGACGCTATGACAGTTTAATAACGAAATTTTCAGGTTGCTTTTGAAAAGTATTTTTGGTCAAAAATCAAAGCAAAAAAAAGGCCGAGGAGGGCATTAAACCGCTTCGACCTTTTAACAACAGACTGCTCTTTAACCGCTGACCCCAAAGGGTAGAGGCTTAAACTTCCATTGGTTTAAGCAATTTAGGCCAATGCTCCATGGTGCTCTCAATCGCTTCGCCAATAGCTTCAACAGTCCATGGGGCGTCCATGGCATCTTTCTCTGCCAATACTTGTGACTGCCAAGACAATAGTGAAGTGCGGTTACCGGTTACACAAAACTGACGCCCTGTGACCTTTGCAGCATCATCAGTGCACAACCAAGCAATGGTCGGTGCTACTTTTTCAGGTGCCATACGGTCGGCTAACTCTGGCGTATCGGGCATCAAATCTTCGGTCATGCGGGACAGTGCGGCAGGTGCTAATACGTTTACGGTGATCCCGTACTTCATACCTTCTAGCGCCAATACGCGCATAAAGCCTGCAACACCGGCCTTAGCTGCGCCATAGTTTGCTTGGCCAAAATTACCAATCAAACCAGAAGTAGAACTGGTCATAATGATTCGCCCCCCTTCGCCTTGGGACATCATTTGCTGCCAAGCATGTTTGGTTGCCAAATAGCTGCCGCGCAAATGCACGTCGATTACTGCATCCCACTCGGCATCGGTCATATTCTTAAAAGAACGGTCGCGCAAAATACCGGCGTTATTGATGAGAATGTCTAAACGGCCAAAATGATCTACCGCAGATTTCACCATAGATTCCGCCGCACCATCGTCGGTGACAGAGCCATAGTTAGCGGCGGCTTGCCCACCAGCTGCTTTGATTTCGTCAACCACAGTGTCAGCCATTGAACTGCCACTGCCAGTACCATCTCTTGAACCACCTAGGTCGTTGACTATGACCGCAGCACCTTCATGAGCCAGCAACATTGCGTGAGCGCGACCGAGTCCGCCACCAGCACCGGTTACGATGGCGACCTTGCCTGTTAATTTACCCATTTTCGATCCTCTTTTTAGTCTTTTAGAAATTAGTGATTTAACAATTTTTCTTTCGCTGTTGGGCGACAATATATATGCCACCGCAAAAATTCGAAAGCAGCATTGAGCTAATAAGAACGGGGCATAGCTAAAACATGTTCTGCTAGGTAGCTCAAAATCAAGTTGGTTGAAATTGGTGCAATTTGATAAAGGCGGGTTTCGCGGAATTTGCGCTCTATATGATATTCCTTCGCAAAGGCAAAACCACCATGGGTTTGCATACACACATCACCCGCAGCCCAAGAGGCTTCTGATGCGAGCATTTTCGCCATATTTGCCTCGGCGCCACACGGCAGCCCTTGGTCAAACATTTGCGCCGCTTTCTCAACCATAAGCGCAGCAGCTTCTACTTGGGTATAAGCCCTGGCAATGGGGAATTGCACACCCTGATTGGCGCCAATGGGCCGACCAAATACCACACGCTCGGACGCATAAGCCGAGGCCTTATCAATAAAATAGCGTCCATCGCCAACGCACTCGGCGGCAATTAAAACTCTTTCTGCATTCATACCATCCAATATGACCTTAAAGCCTTTGCCTTCTTCGCCCAGCAAACTGTCAGCGGGTATCTCTAGATCGTCAAAAAACAGCTCACAAGAATGGTGATTAATCATAGATTCAATAGGGCGAATATCTAGACCGTTGCCTTGGGCAGCTTTGACATCAATGATAAATGCTGACAACCCTTCAGTCTTTTTTGCAACCTTATCAAGGTCCGTGGTTCGAGCAAGTAAGACCATTAAATCCGAGTGCTCTATGCGGCTGATCCAAACCTTTTGGCCGTTTATAATGTATTTATCAGCAACTTTGCGGGCAGTGGTTTGGAGGCTGGTGGTATCGCTGCCTGTAGTGGGTTCAGTGACGCCAAAACTCTGTAAGCGTAGTTCGCCTTGAGCAATTTTTGGTAGGTAATACTTTTTTTGCGCCTCGCTACCGTGTCGTAAAACGGAACCCATAACGTACATTTGCGCGTGACAAACCCCTGCATGAGCGCCGGAGCGGCAAATTTCTTCCATCACCACTGCAGCTTCAGCAACACCGAGGCCAGAACCTCCATATTCCTCCGGGATAAGAATGCCGAGGAAACCAGAGGCAGTGAGTTCTGCAACAAAATCGCTCGGGTAGCCGGCAGTTCGATCCATATTCAGCCAATATTCTTCACCATATTTGGCACAAAGCTGTCGCACAGCAAGGCGGATGTGTTCCATATCATCCTGTTTAGTAGTATCTGATTGTGACTTATCCAACATGATCGCTCGCTCCCCACCAGGCATGCATCGAATTGCTTGTGCTTGCTCGTATTTTTGTTCTTATTTAAATTTCTGCCCTAAACCTTTTACCACAAGTTGTCAGCGCATGCGCCCGGATGCGCGAATTTATATTGTTGCACCGACAAATTGACCCGGCTGTCTTAGCTGTCGCAGAGGAGTTTTTGCACGTGCGGCGAGGAGATTAGTAGTTGACCGTTATGCACTCTTGATGGGAAGCTCATTGGCTTAAACACAGATGTGCTTTTTTGGGGAGTTTTATGCGAATTTTTAACGTCTTGATGATCTTGGCTGTGATGCTTACTGGCAATGTTTATGCAGCCGAATATAAAGCGCCACGCGGCCCTGATGGCGTACACCCAGACCTCAATGGCTTATGGCAAGCTGTGGGCAGTGCCCATTACGATATCGAAATGCATACCGCCAGCCATTCGCTACAACTGCGTGAAGGCCCACATGGGCCGTTGCCTGCGGTAAAAACTCTTTACCTCGGCGCAGTGGGTGCGGTGCCTCCAGGCGTTGGCGTTGTAGTTGGCGGTAAAATTCCCTACCTTCCTGAAGCGCTAGCAAAGAAGAACGACAATAAAGCTAATTGGATAGATCGCGACCCAGAGGTGAAGTGTTACCTTCCGGGCATTCCAAGAGCAACCTACATGCCTCAGCCTTTCCAAATTTTTCAAAGTGCAGATTCAGTGTTTATGGCTTACCAGTACGCTGGCGCTGTGCGAGAAGTGTATATGAATGACCCAGGTGAGGCGCCAGTGGACAGCTGGATGGGTTGGTCGGCAGGTAAGTGGGAGGGCGATACCTTAGTAGTAGAAGTGACCGGTCAATACGATTCAACTTGGTTCGACCGCGCTGGCAACCATCATAGTGATCAAATGAAAGTCACCGAGCGTTATACACCAATGAGTCCATACCACTTGATGTACGAAGCGACCATTGAAGACCCGTTGACCTTCTCAGAACCTTGGACAATCAAACTGCCACTATATCGCCGAATGGAAGAGAACGCGCAAATGATGGAGTTTCGCTGTGTTGAATTTGTCGAAGAGCTAATGTTCGGCGAGTGGCGCAGAAAACCGCTACCGCGTTAAAGAGCCCTCAGCGGGTTAGGGCAAAAGCCCTTTGCGCAAGTAAAAGGTAGGCGGTGGCCTCGCATAAGAACAGCGCAAATATCTTGTACTACAGTTTAACTGTTTGTT
>CAJJAQ010000210.1 GCA_905182095.1 uncultured Pseudomonadales bacterium
TTGAAGATTTCAATATGGGCGCAATGGAAAATAAAGGTCTGAATGTTTTCAATACTTCATGCGTCCTAGCGTCGCCAGATACAGCTACTGATGAAACCTACCAGCGTGTAGAAGCGGTGGTTGCTCATGAGTATTTTCACAACTGGTCCGGTAACCGGGTGACTTGTCGTGATTGGTTCCAACTGAGCTTAAAGGAGGGCTTTACGGTCTTTCGTGACGCGGAATTCTCCAGCGATATGAACTCCCGAGCAGTCAAACGTATTGAAGATGTTGGGGTTATGCGAGCGGTTCAATTTGCCGAAGATGCTAGCCCGCTGGCGCACCCTGTGCGACCGAGTAGCTATTTGGAAATTTCTAATTTCTATACCGTTACCATCTATGAGAAGGGCGCTGAAGTTGTGCGCATGTATCAAACGCTTTTGGGCGAGTCGAACTTTCGCAAAGCCACAGATCTGTATTTCGATCGTCACGATGGCACTGCTGCCACCACAGACGACTTCGCTCAGGCCATGGAAGAGGTCGGTAATATTGATTTGTCGCAATTTAAGCGCTGGTACGAGCAAGCGGGTACCCCGCATCTTGCGGTAAAAGAATCATTTGCTGAGGGCTCGTTAACCTTAACGATCAAACAAAGCTGCCCGGATACGCCCAATCAAATTGGCAAGAAACCTTTTCACATGCCGATTTTAATGGGTTTGGTTGGTGCTAGTGGTGAAAGTGTTGAGCTGCAAAACCTAACAATTACAAGCGCGGCGGATTTTGCAATTCGTCATGCAGGTGAGTCTTTATTGTTAGAAATACGAGATGAGATTACTGAAATCAAATTTTCAGGCCTAAGTGCTGGCGCTGCAAAACCAGTAGTGAGTTTCTTACGTGAGTTCTCGGCGCCGGTAAAAGTCTCGCATGAGCGAGCAGACAGTGAACTAGCATTTTTGGTAGAAAATGATCGTGATGGTTTTGTCCGCTGGGACGCATTGCAGACTCTTTGGGTCAAGCATTTTGATGACAAACAAAATCTCAATGGTGCTGACCCCATTCAGACCCTTGCTCAAGTAGCCAAAGATGCAATTGAGTTAACCAATGCGGAAGAACAATTGTTTGCTAGCACTATGCTCCTGGTGCCAAACGAAAACTATTTGTTTGAACAAATTGCGGCTTTTGAAGTGGATACTTTGCTTGATGCAAGAGAGGCCGCGCTAAGTAGTGCGGCTACTCAGCACAGCGATGTATGGGCGCAACTTTGTGACCGCTACAAGCCAAATGGTGCATATGCACCAAATGCGGCGGGTATGGCCCAACGCGGTCTTTACAGTGTTGCCTTTGCCTTGCACGTGAGGACGCTATCCGGCGAGGCCTTAGAGAGCGCTTTGCGCGAGCGATATTTTGGCGCAGACAATTTGTCCGACCGTAGATCTGCGCTGGGTATCATCACGCGTAATCCAATGCTCGGCCAAGAGTTTAGAAACGAAATTTTGCAGCACTTTTTCCAACAGTGGCAAGATCAGGCCTTGGTAATTGATCTTTGGTTTAACTTACAAGCGCAAAGCCCAGTTTATGATATTGCGGCACTGGAAAAACTGGTTAGCCATCCTAGTTTTGATATGAAAAACCCTAATCGAGCGCGTTCGGTTTACGGTGTTTTTGCCATGTTGAACAACCGCCGGTTCCATGCGTTGGATGGTTCTGGCTATGAATTTATGGGGCAAGCAGTGGCTAAGTTAGATGAGTTAAACCCGCAAATTGCGTCTCGTCTAGCAACGCCATTGGCAAGGTTTGGTCGTTATGACAACAAGCGTCAAGGGTTGATGCGAGGTGTTTTAGAGGACTTGTCGCGGCGACAAGACCTCTCTAAAGATCTCTATGAAATCGTTTCCAAGAGCTTGGCGTAGAACTCTAATACCAGAGTTTAATGTTGCGGGTACAGTTCGGGTAGGTGTGGGGGTTGTGTTGTTTGCTTGGCGTTGAGGTGGGCTATTGCTTGCTCACCTAGCTCAGTTAACTCATGCCTCCAATTTACTGGTACTGTTGCGTCAGAATATTTGGCCGAGTCCAGTGCATCTGCGTAAGCTTTTGCTGCTGCTGAGCTGTGCACAAATTGCTGCCAACTCTCACCCAGCGACGTATTGAAATATACCCGCAGATAGTTTTGTAGGGTACTTCGAATCAACATCAGATCTTCGTTTTTAACAGCAGCATTATAAGTGCTCATGGTTTTAGTCAGCTGACTGTTCCGGGATGCGGGGGCTTTGTCCCGATTCACCCCAACAAACAAGCGCCATAACGCCACCGCAAATAACAGTCCGAGCAGAATTTTGCCTAATTTGTCTCGGTAATCTAGTTCTCGTTGCATTACTAGCGGTGTTGTTACAATTTGCACTGGTTGATTTTGCACGTCTGGGCTAATTGCTGAGGCTTCGGGTAACGCTACGCCGTAAACCGTGAGAACCGCCTGAGCAACACTGGTTTGTCGCACAACTTTGTTTTCAGTATCCCACCAATATACATCTATGCCCGGGAGTAAATGGCTGCCGGGAGTGATCGCAACAATGTCGCTAGATTCAATTCTGATACCCACTACAGTTGAGCCATTTATATCTTCTTCAATGAATGCGGGGCTTGGATATTGTTTGAATTTGCTCGCATCCAAATCGCCGAGTAGTGGTGGGGCTATGGCCCCGGTATTGCCGTATACATTGAGTTCTATCGTTCTTTGCAAATTTTCGCCCACGCCAATATTTTTTCCATTGGCTGCGGAATTACTCGCGCCAAAGTTTTGCTCAAGGGTTAAATCTAAGGCGGGCAGCCAGGGTTGATCTTTAGGGAACTCATTTGGAATGGGCAGTACATTAATCTGTTGGCTCTGCGTGCTCACGCGTACAGCCTTACGCGCCACTCTGCCACGATCTACTAAACGCACACTGGCCGATAATTGAATGGGCGGAATGACCAAGGCACCACTGCTTTGTGGAAAAACCGCATAGCGTTGTTCAATGACGCCATAAGATTTGCCATTGCGTTTGCTTATGGTATTTCTATTCTCACCAAGGGTTATCACCAATGCGTCGTCAATTTCCGGTGCCCCAGGCTGTCCGCCATAGAGTTGTACGCCATCCATGTAAAATAGTTTTCTTGTCATCAGCAACTGGCTCTGAACATAGACTTCCGTCGTAGAAAACTCTTGTTCGTAGAATATTAGGGCAGCTATTTTTGCGCGTGTGCTGTTGGTGAGTTTGCGCACTTCTAGGCGCATGGCTTTGCTGCGCTCGTTACCTACCCTAATAGGCGGAATGGTTAGCGTCCCAGCACGCTTGGGCTGTAGCGTTATTTGGTAATCAACCCAACTTTCAGCTTTACCGTTTATGTACTGGTATTGACTGTTCGTATTGGTGCCCATGACATGAAAGTCTCTTTCCAATATCGTCAAATCTAACGTCTCGCTTTGCCGTGTGCCCACGTGCCTTATCGCTAGTCTAACGGATTCTAACTCCTCGATGGTCTCGTCAGAGAGTAAACTAATAACTTCTGCCTGGCTTACTACTGCGCCAAGGGTCATAACGACAGCAAAAAA
>CAJJAQ010000211.1 GCA_905182095.1 uncultured Pseudomonadales bacterium
AAAGCCAGGTAGAACACTCATTAACGACTTACCAGCCGCTTGAAATGGTGCAGGATGCGCAGGGGTTAAAATGCCTTCACTGGCGCCTTTAACAGGTTCACGTAAGGTCCAAACCCATATGGCCATAAAAATGCCCGGAAGACCTACCGCAAGAAAGGCTGCCTGCCACGCTTTGATACCTAATGGTGCCAACGTGGGATCTGGATACCATCCATGCCAACTGTGCACAATTGCACCACCGAGAAACAAACCGATACCGGAACCGAGGTAAATGCCACTGGAGTAAATGGCCAATACCGTTGCTCTGACTTTCGGCGAAAAATAATCCGAGAGCATGGAAAAAGCTGCCGGAGTGGCGCTGGCCTCACCGACACCCACACCAAATCTGCAGAATGCTAGGCTGCTGAAGTTCTGGGCGAAACCAGACATCGCGGTCATCACACTCCAAAACGACAAACCCATGGAGATCAACTTTTTGCGGTTCCACATGTCTGCCAAACGACCTAAGGGAATACCGAACACGGCATAGAACACAGCGAAGGCGGTACCGTACAAAAAGCCAATCTCAGCGTCCCCAATGCCTAAGTCGGCCTTAATCTCTTCGGCCAAAATCGACAAAATCTGGCGATCAATAAAGTTAAATATGTAAACTAGGATCAGTACGAACAGCACGTACTTCGCGTACCTAGCACTTGATGCTTGTTCCTCTGCTGCCGAGGCTTGTTGCGCTTCAGACATCACGTTGTCGGCCTCTTCATTCTCGTTACGATCCAACTATATTCTCCCCATCCCACTGTTCTAATACGGTAAAACTTTGCACAGCGTTGCGCTTAAGTTTGGTTAATTGTTTAACCGGCTGACCCATTGGGATCATCGCGGCAAATGCCATGCCCTGGGGCACGCCAATAAGCTCAAAGAGCTTGTCTTCCTGTCCACCCGCAAAGGTTGTCAGCGTGCCGCCTAAACCCTCGCTTCGAGCAGCAAGCAAAATATTCCAAACAAAAGGATAGATCGATGCGCCAGAAATCACTCCTACTCTATCAAGGCCGCTATCAAAAGAAGCGATTACCGAAAGATCTACAAAGACTAACAAGATAACCGGCGCTTGGGTCAAATTGTCGAGCATTTGTTGGGGAACTTCTGTATTTGCCACGCAAGCGTCACTGACTTGGCTAGGGTTTATAGTGTTGAACGGTGCTTCGCCAGCCTTAACCTGAGCCACATAACGCTGCATGCTAGGACGCATTATTTGAGCTAGTCCTTGGCGAGTTTCCTGGTTACGCACCACTACAACTTTCCAACCTTGGCGGTTGCCACCACTGGGTGCAAATCGTGCGTTATCTAAAATTCGATGTAAGGTGGCATCGGTAACCGGCGCATCGGTAAACTCTCGCGCGGCAAACGTCGTGCGCATCACTTCGTAAAGTTCCATTAGTTGTGTCTCCCAAAGATTGTTCTTTTGCTCTGCGCAATTGATTTCGTCGACTTTGACTAATGCGTGTGGCACCAGCCACTTGTGACTTGCACATATGCCATTTACTTTCGCCAGTTCTCTGAACTTTTTGCCTCAGTTTTTTCTAGGTCATTCACCCAGGCACTTTATCTACCCCATTTACCTCAAGAGCAAATTGCTGGCTAAATGCACCATAACGGTAAAATGAGTGGCCAAAAATCTCAGCCCGAACAATAGCCCATGAACCTAGCCGGGTGAATCATTTCCGTTCAAAACTGACGCCTAACACACATTCATAACGACTATTTATGCGACACTAACAACCGTTACAGAAGAACCTACAAGAACATTCAAAAACATGGCAACTACGCTTTTATTCAACAAGCCCTACAATGTTCTGTGCCAATTCACAGATGCTCAAGAACGCCAATGCCTTGCTGATTTTATTAGTACGCCTGGGGTTTATGCTGCAGGACGATTAGATCGCGACAGCGAAGGCTTATTAGTCCTAACCGATGACGGTGCGTTGAATCAAAAGATCACCCATCCCGGGCGCAAGATGAGTAAGAGCTATTGGGTGCAGGTAGAGGGTGCTCCGGAAGCTGCAGATCTTCAGCCGCTGCTAGACGGCATGTTATTGAAAGATGGGCCATGTTTACCGGTAAGTTGGGCATTTGGTCGACAGCCCAAGGCAACCACAGATATTTGGCCGCGCCAACCACCCATTCGCCAGCGCCAACAAATACCCACAACTTGGCTAACGCTAACTTTGAAAGAGGGTCGAAACAGGCAGGTACGACGTATGTGCGCAGGCTTAGGTTTTCCTGTTTTGCGTCTTATACGTTATCGGGTTGGGTCTTGGACGATAGATGGTATTGCCCCAGGAGAATCTGCCGCGGTTTAAGTCTTTAGTTCAACCTTCGCTACGATTGTGGCTCTGAGGGCATCTGCCCAGCGAAGGCAAGCTCAGAGATGGCTTTGCGTGGACTAGGTGCTTCGCGATCTTGTAGCGGTTGAGGCAAGTCTTGTTTGTCGCCAGAACACCCTACTGCGACCATTGCCTGGAGCTTATAAATCTCACCTAAATTCAGTACCGCAGGCGCCTGATCATGCTCTACACCCCACATTGCGTGAGTGACTAAGCCCATGCTTTGGGCTTGCAGGGCAAAACTCATCCAAGCGCTGCCGGTATCAAAACTGTAAGTTGGTGCTGGCGCATCGTTATGTTCAAAGGTAGTACGCGCAACAATGGCTACCAAAGCGCCGGCATCTTTAGCCCAAGCTTGGTTCATATCCATGATGAGATCAAACATCGGCTGCCATTGAGGCGTATCGCGCAGGGCATACACAAAGCGCCAAGGTTGTGAGTTAAAACAGGAGGGAGCCCATCGAGCAGCTTCAACCAGCTGCTCAATCTGGCCAAGGGTGAGCGCGTCGCCACTCATGGCTCGAGGCGACCAGCGGCGGATAAACTGACTATCCGCTTCGGCCTCGGGACTGCGGGTGAGTAAAACGTCTGTGTCTAAAGTTGACATAAAGCTTCCTCACCCACCTTTATTTAGAGATATTGCCTGACCCCAATTCTAAACTAGGTCTTAAATTCGGCAACTACAGCAGCAAGAGACTGCTTGGCATCACCAAACAACATCCGCGTATTGTCACCAAAGAACAATGGATTATCCACACCAGAGAAGCCTGAGGCCATAGACCGCTTAAGTACAAAGACAGTCTGAGCATAATCGACGTTAATGATCGGCATGCCGTAAATTGGGCTGTTCTCATCGTTACGTGCCGCAGGATTAACTACGTCATTGGCTCCAATGACTACCGCCACATCGACTTTGTCTATGCGCGGGTTAATGTCTTCCATTTCAACCAATTGGTCATATGGCACGTTAGCTTCGGCCAACAGTACGTTCATATGTCCTGGCATACGACCTGCAACTGGGTGAATGGCGTAAGTCACTTCCGCGCCATTTTTCTCTAACAACTCACCCAACTCTCGCACTACGTGCTGAGCCTGGGCTACTGCCATGCCATATCCAGGTACAAATGTGACCGACTGAGCCGCTTCAAGGATAAGAAACGCATCTTCGCTGTTAATTGGCTTAACTTCGCCTTCAACCTTAGTCGCTTCCTTAACCGCGCCGAAGCCGGAAAACAGTACGTGGCCCAAAGAGCGATTCATCGCCTTACACATTATGTTTGTCAAGATAATGCCCGCTGCACCAACCATAGACCCCGCAACAATCAAAATATTGTTATTGATTGCAAAACCAGCGGCACAAGCCGCTAAGCCGGAGTAACTATTAAGCAGTGAAATAACCACTGGCATATCCGCACCACCGATGGGTAGTACAGCCATAACACCAAAAACTAGGGCCAGAGTAATGACCGCGTAAAGATATGGCGAATCTATCGCAGGCTCTAAACAGAACATCACTGAACAAACAACTAGCGCCACCAAAATCATGGCATTAACGAAACGCTGAGCACCAAAAACAACAGCCGCTGAGTTGATGACTTCCGACAATTTGCCCCAAGCCAAAATACTGCCACTGAAGGTCATGCCGCCGATTAAGATGGAGAGCAAAATCGTGATGTGCGTGAACGTAGTGTTGTCTAAATTATATAACGCGGCCCAACCCACCATTAAACTGGCGATACCACCAGAGCCGTTAAACAGCGCAACCATTTCGGGCATGCTAGTCATTTCAACTTTCTGAGCAGTAACAGCGCCCACCAGTGAGCCCACTAAAATGGCCCCAATAATCCATTCCCACGGTAGAATGTCTTTGTTGAACAGGGTGGCTACTACAGCGATTAACATGGCGATAGAGGAAAGCTTGTTGCCTCTAACTGCAGTCGCTGGAGAACCCAACTGCTTCAAGCCAAAGATAAATAAGGCAGCAGCAACCACATACCATAAGTTAATAATTTCTAAGCTCATGATTTACCTCCGCTGGGATCAACATCTTTCTTCTTGAACATGCTCAACATTCTGTTGGTAACCATATAGCCACCGACCACATTAATAGTGGCAAACATAACCGCCGCTGCACCCAAGATAGTCGCCAGCAAGTCAGTACCAGAACCAGCAGAGATCAGTGCACCGACAATGGTGATCCCTGAGATGGCGTTGGCGCCAGACATTAGGGGGGTGTGCAAGGTCGCAGGCACCTTAGAGATCAATTCGAAGCCCAAGAATATGGACAACATTAGTATCAACGCTAAAAAGACAGCATCCATGACTACGCTCCGCTATATATGTTTTTAATGGTCTCGTTAACCACAGCGCCATCACGAGTGATGACACAGCTTTGAACGATTTCGTCTTCAGGATCTAAAGTAAGCTGCTTGGCTTCTTCATCCCAAAATTCTTGCAAAAGGTTTACCAAATTATTGGAATACATTTCGCTGGCATTGCGTGCCACTTCACCAGGCAAGTTACCTTGACCAATAATTTTCACGCCATTGATTTCAACAACTTCGTTGAGCACTGAGCCTTCAACATTGCCACCGGTCTCTACAGCCATGTCGACAATAACGCTGCCTGGCTGCATAGATTCGATCATATCGCGGTCAATCAACTGAGGCGCTGGACGACCAAATAACTGGGCAGTAGTGATCACAACATCTGATTGGCTGATAACTTGCTTCTGCCCTTCGCGCTGTATTGCCATTTGCTCAGGCGTCAGCGCTTTCGCGTATCCCTGTTCAGTTTGGCCTGTGTCACCTAAATCTATTTCTACAAATTTGGCACCTAAGGACTGTACTTGCTCGGCAACCACCGGGCGCGTATCGAATGCTTCAACTCGTGCGCCAAGGCGCTTTGCTGTCGCAATAGCCTGAAGGCCTGCAACACCCGCTCCAATAACAAAGACTCTTGCCGGTCTGATGGTGCCTGAAGGCGTCATCATCATGGGCATGATCTTTGGCGAGTGGAAAGCTGCTTGGATAACCGTCACATAACCCGCAAGGTTTGCTTGGGAAGACAGTGCATCCATTTTTTGCGCCCGCGTACTCCGAGGCACCATTTCCATTGAAATAGCTGTAACACCCTGAGTTGCAAGAGACTCGACAAGTGCCTTTTCGTTAAAGGGGTCAAGGAAGCTAATGGTGATAGCCCCCGACTTCAGCATGGTTACTTCTGTTGCATCCGGCTTGCGTACACAGATTAGCAAATCTGCTGCGGCAATTACGTCATTGCGAGAGACAATCGATACACCAGCGTCGACGAACAAATCGTCACTGAATCCAGATGCTGCGCCAGCACCACTTTCCATGCTTATGGAAAAACCGAGTTTGATTAATTTACTAGCATTGGCGGGTACCAGTGCACATCGCACTTCACCAGGCCAAGTTTCCTTCGGCACTCCAATTTGCATAAAGCCCCCTAAAATTTGTTTAATAACTGTGTGTCGAAGTACAACCTGCAGATGCTCTGCAATAATCTTTGACAGTCTCTTTGGACGAGTATTCTACTGAATAAGTAGAACCACCGACATCCTAGCGGCGGCAAGTTACCAGCACATCCCAGTGAAGAAAATGGAATAACTCACAAGCAATACATTCCGTTTAAGAATTTATCGCAAATGCCGGAAATGCATACAACAAGACCACCGCAAGCCGTTATTCTGCGAGGCACCTGGGAAACAATCCGCCGCCGCAATGCAGGTAAGATAGCAACAGTGCAAAAAAGCCGAAGCAAAAACCCCTATAGATCCTTGCATATGGCGACTAGGGTTCCCACAATCTGCTTCACCAAAACAATTAGCCGCTCTACTAGACTCCAGTAGTCGGCGGCAACCGGTAGACGAAGGATATGGCGCGTAAATCAATTACCAATAAAGCTGCACTGATAGCCGTGACCAGCGCGTTTGTTATCGGCATGTTCGCCACCTTGGCTGTGCGGCCAATTAACCCACCCGCCGTTAACTCTGCGGAGCCGGACAATGCAGCCCAAGTAAGGCTAAACTGGCGGGTGCCCATTGTCTTCCCAAGGACCATGCCAGTGCTGGGCGAAAACCCAGTTTATGTGGCAAAGATGATCGACCAAGCAAGTAATGGCGGCATCAAGTTCAACCTATTCGACCCTGGTGAGATAGCTCCAGCTTTTGCCATCACCGACGCGGTCAGGGATGGCAAAGTCCCTGCAGGTTACACCTGGCTAGGTTACGACCAGGGCAAAATTCCGTCGTCACCTTTAATTTCAGCAGTGCCCTTTGGCATGGAACCTTGGGAATACAGCGCTTGGTGGTATGAGGCGGGAGGGCGTGAACTGACTGAAAACCTCTATGTAGAGCATAATTTGATGCCCCTCTACTGCGGCATGACCGGACCTGAAACCGCTGGTTGGTTTAGGCAAAAGATCGAGACATTGGAAGATGTTAAGGGGTTAAAAATTCGCTTTGCCGGCCTCGGTGGTAAAGTTATAGAACGCCTTGGAGCCAGCGTCACCATGATCCCTGGTGGTGAGATATTTCAGGCGCTAGAAAAAGGCGCAATTGATGCAACAGAGTTCGCCCTCCCCATAGTCGATCAGTCTTTGGGCTTTAATCGGGTCGCAAAATTTAATTACTACCCTGGCTGGCACCAACCTTTTACTGCCTCTCACTTGGTGGTTAACCTGAAAGTCTGGGAACAACTTTCTCAAGCAGACCAAGCACTCATTGAACTGGCATGTACCGCAGCTGTGACCCGCAACTTAGCTCAAGCTGAAGCACTCCAAGGTGATGTGATTGCAGGGTTTGCTGATATAGGCGTATCTGCCGAAATACTGCCCGAAGAGTTGTTACGAGAATTAAACCGAGTGGCCGATGACATCCTTAACGAAGAAGCGGCTAAAGACGAAGATTTCGCCGAGATTCTCGCCTCGCAAAGGGCTTTCCGTAAAAGCTATGCCCAATGGAAATCTCGCGCCTACCTTCCCAGAGACTTTTAATGGCTCTGGATACTCTGCCTCATACGCCGCTGTCTAGACAGCTAGACAATTTTGTTCAGTGGATAGGTCGTGGGCTTTCCTATATTTGGTTAGTCCTGCTATTTGTCATAGTCATTAATGTCTTGTTGCGCTATTTGTTCAGCGAGGGTCGAATCGAGTTAGAAGAACTACAGTGGCATCTGTACTGCATTGGTTTTTTGCTTGGCATGAGCTACGCCTATCAGGCAGATGTGCATATTCGCGTGGACGTGTTGCACGAACGCTTTAGCCCGCAACTGCGAGCATGGATTGAACTGTATGGTATTTTATTGTTTCTTATACCCTTTATTGCCTTAATCCTAATTTTCAGTGTGCAATTCGTCTCGTCGTCTTTTCTCGTCAGTGAGGTTTCACCTTCCCCTGGCGGTTTACCCTTCCGCTGGGCAATTAAGGCAATACTCCCACTGGGCTTTGCTTTACTGCTTTTGACAGTTTTCGCCCGACTTATCAGAGTTTGGTATTTTCTCTTTATCGCAGATGAAGAAACTACCGACTGCCTAACAGCCAACGATGAACAAACTGAGGAAACCCATGGCCGCTAATGAAGTTCTGGCAGTGATGATGTTTGTGAGTTTCATTGCCTTGGTATTCACAGGCTTCCCAGTGGCATGGCTACTCGGCGGTTTGGCCATCCTCTTTAGTGCACTAGCCGTGGTTTTAGAAGCAGACTTCAATCTGGCCATTGGCATGGATTGGAATTACACATCGCTGACCGTTGAGCGGATATGGAACGTGATGGAAAACTGGGTCATGGTGGCCCTGCCCATGTTCATTTTAATGGGCCTGTTACTTGACCGTTCTGGTATTGCTAACCAACTGATGATTAGTTTTGCTCGTTTATTTGGCGGCTTGCGCGGAGGCCTAGCCATAGCAGTGACTGTGATCGGTCTTTTGCTCGCAGCCACTACCGGCATTATTGGCGCGTCAGTTGTCTTGCTAGCATTACTCGGCCTGCCGGTGATGATGCAACAGGGTTACGATAAATCTCTCGCCGCCGGAACCGTTTGCGCGGTGGGCACCCTTGGCATTCTTATTCCACCCAGCATCATGCTGGTACTTATGGCAGACCGTATGTCTATGAGTGTGGGTGACCTCTTCCTTGGCGCAGTATTTCCGGGCGCACTGTTAGGCGGACTTTACATAGCCTATATATTGTTGGTGGGTTGGTTATCCCCTGAAAAGGCCCCTGCAGCACCAACCCAGCCCTTTGATTGGCAGGCGGTAAAAGATTTATTCCTCGCCATACTGCCCCCGGCATTTCTTATTTTAGCTGTACTAGGCAGCATTTTCTTTGGTCTAGCCACACCAACAGAAGCCGCAGGCGTAGGTGCTGCGGGCGCGCTTTTATTAGCGGTGGTGAAGGGCCAAATGTCGAAAGCCGTCATTCGTGAAGTACTTCAAGAGACAACAAAAACCACCGCCTATATCTTTGCTGTCCTACTTGGCGCCACGGCCTTCTCTTTGGTATTGCGCGGCCTCGGCGGAGACGAGTTGATAGAAGGTGTGCTGCTAAACCTACCATTCGAACCGACTGGCATCATGATTTGTATATTGCTAGCTACCTTTTTGCTCGGCTTTTTTCTTGACTGGATTGAACTGACGCTAATTGTTCTGCCATTGGTTTCTCCCGTAGTCACAGGCTTGGGCTTCGACCCCATTTGGTTCACTATTCTTTTCGCCGTGTGCCTACAAACAAGTTTTCTAACGCCACCCGTAGGGTTCGCCATTTTTTATCTGAAAGGTGTAGCGCCGGAAGGTATAGATGTAACCACCATCTATAAGGGCGTGGTGCCGTTCATTGCATTGCAGGTGTTAGGTATGTTGATCATCTTCAATTGGCAGGCTGTAGTGACCTGGTTACCTGCACAAGCCTATGGGTAGGAATAGATAGGCATAGATAGGCATAGATAGGCAGCGTAAATTATCATTAGGCTGCCCTGGCAGACCCAAAAGAGGGGCAAAATTTCAGGTCCATTACCCTTCAGTTAGAGCAAATTTTTTGCAGTAAATTTCTCCTAATTTTCTCTAGAGCATAGGCAGCGCTGCAAATTACAGCGACAATGCGCCCTTAACCCCTGGCGCCTAGCATTAAGGAATTCAATATGTCCGCTTATCAAGTCACAGCACGCAACTTCAGCACGGCCAGCGAAAACCGCATGCACAGTAATGCCGTCGCCCAAAGCCACGGCTTCAAAGGCGCGCTGGTTCCTGGTGTTGCTGTATACGGCCACCTAGTTCAGCCACTGGTGGCTAAATTCGGTAGTCAGTGGTTAGATCAAAGCAAAATGGCGCTGCGTCTGATCAAACCTGCCTACGACGGTGACGAACTTAGCATTGTCCTAACCGAAGTAGCTGCTGATCAATATAGAGTCACTTGCCACAATCAAGACGACGAGCTACTGGCTGAAATTAATGCTGAATCTATGCAACCAATGGATGTCGACATCGGCTTAGACGGCCCAGCTAAAGCAACGCCAAAGGTCGAAATTGAATGGGAAAATGTAGTATCTGGTGACGTATTTGTTAAGAAAACTTGGTTACTCAGCGAATCTGAGAACAATCGCTATAGCGAAGAAATAAGCGACAACGATCCAATTTACAAAAATCACATCCACCCCCACTACCTACTATCGTTGGCTAACGCCTGTCTGATGGAAGAATACATAATGCCTGCGTGGATACATGCCAGCTCAATCACCAACCACAGAGCTGCATTAATGGTGGGCGACGAGATAACCAGCAAGAGTGTGGTGAAAGAAAAGTTTGAACGTAAGGGACATCAATTCATAACCCTCCATATCACCTATTGGCGAGGCCAAGAGCTCACTACCGACATTCTGCATACCGCCATATTCAGGATCGCAGAATAATTATGCGGATAGCGGTTTTAGCATCTCATGAAGGCAGCACTATGCAGGCGGTCATCGACGCCTGTAGTGCAGAAGAAATTGCTGCCAAGGTAGCGATAGTGATCAGTAACAACAGTGCCTCTGGCGCTCTGCGCAGAGCTAGCTTGGCAAATGTGTATAGCCAACATATTAGCTCAAAAACTCATGGCGACGACCACGGCGCTGACAGTGCAATGCTCAAAGCATGCCAGGCTCAACGGGTTGATTTGATTTTGTTACTCGGCTACATGAAAAAACTTGGCCCGCAAACTCTGGCGGCATACGCCGGCAAAATACTTAATACCCACCCTGCTTTATTACCGAAATTTGGCGGCAAGGGATTTTTTGGGCGGAAGGTTCATGAAGCTGTTATTGCAGCAGGTGAGGTGGAGAGCGGCGCCAGCATTCACTTTGTTGATACCGATTACGATACCGGGCCGATTCTGGCTCAGGTGAAAGTAGCCGTTAAGCCAGCAGATGATGCACAAGCACTAGAAGAGAGAGTGAAAACTGCCGAACAAAAGCTGTTAGTTGATACTCTGAGAAAATTATCTGAACAACAGGCCAAGCAATAGTATTGCCCCTGTCCAGGCCCACCAAATAGCAAGCCCAAGCCAAGTTTGCGCGGCAAACATTTTAGCTGGCTAACATAGCCAACGCTTGCTCATGTAAGTGAATATTCGCAGACGCGAGAATGTCGCCGCCCATACTGGGATTATCCCCATCCCAAGTGGTGACCACCCCACCAGCGCCTCTGACAATGGGTATTAAGGCCTGAATGTCATAGGCGTTAAGACGACCCTCAACACCAAGATCAATCTGACCCATTGCAACCATTCCGAAGAGATAGCAATCGCCGCCGACCTTATGAAGACGCACACTTTCGCGCAGCTGGCCGTAACCGAATAATTGTTGGGGCGAGAACCATGAGGTTCCAGTAGTAGTCATAATTGCTTCGGCAACATCACTACAGTGGCTGGTGTGCAATTGCTGCAGTACATCTCCGCGTTGCATCCACGCAGTATCACCGTCACCAAAAAACAACTCGTCGGTATAAGGTTGATACATCACTCCAACTATCGGAGTTTCGCCATCAAATAACGCCAGCAGTATGCCCCAATGCAACATGCCACTCATAAAAGCGCGGGTGCCATCAATAGGGTCTATTACCCAGGTTAAGCCATTCCCCGGCTTAAATCCGAATTCCTCGCCGTAAATGCCATGCTCAGGGTAAGTACCTTCAATGGCCTTGCGAATGGCCTTTTCAGCACCCTGATCGGCCACCGTGACAGGGTCAAAACCTTTACCTACAACTTTGTTTTGCGCGCTGATCGTGGTGCGAAAATGGGGCAGCACAACCGCACCCGCTAAACGCGCAGCCTGTTGCGCAAATTGTAAAAACTCATGACGTTGCTCCGTAGAAACGAAAACGGCTGGCGTGTAGCCAAATGGGCTTGTCATAGGGTGGTCCGAGAGATTTAGCGAGGCTTAATGTTACGCGGAATAAACCTAGTTAGTAACACTAACTCCGCGCCAACGGAAAAAAATCGGCAACAATTTTTGCCTATTTCACCCCTCTTGCACACCCAGCCGTGAGATACTTAACTTAATGTCAAAACAAGATCTCACCCAAGGCCGCGTCTCTACTTCCCTAGCTAGGTTAACTGCGCCTATGATGATGGGCGTGTCGTCGAGTATTTTGGTGCAAACCCTTGAAATGGGTTTTATCGGGCAGCTTGGCACAGCTTACGTAGCCGCTATTACATTTACTTTTCCACTGGTCATGATCTTGACCAGTATTGCCCTTGGCATAAGTATTGGCACCTCTTCAGTGATCGCTCGAAGTGTCGGCAGCAAGCAATACTCCACCACAAGCGGCACCAACCCAGGTGATGCTCAGGACGTTCCGCGTCTGGGTACCCACAGCCTTATTTTGGTCTTTATCGCCATGGTGATCATCGCCGCCCTGTGCTGGCTTGCCATAGATCCTCTGTTTCTGGCCATGGGGGCAGAGCCAGAAATGCTGCCGCTCATCCATAGCTACTTAGACATTTACCTACCTGGTAGCGTGCTCTTCACCACCAGTATGATTTGCGGAAGTATTATGCGTGCCAATGGCAGCGCTGCCATTCCTGGCATCATAATGACGGTTGGTTCTGTCATTAACCTGATTCTCGATCCGTTTCTTATCTTTGGCTGGTTTGGCTTGCCTGCAATGGAACTTGCCGGCGCAGCGACAGCTATGACGCTGACTCGTTTCTTGACCTTAGCGGTGACTCTTTGGTATGTCTACCACGGTTCGATGGTGCTAACTAAAGACGTTTTCAAAGGCTGGTTCGCCTCTACTAAACGCATCCTACATATTGGTATACCCGCCATTGCGACCAATCTCATCGGCCCATTTACTGCAGCCTATATCACCTTTTTGATTGCGGACTACGGCCTTGACGCTGTAGCAGGCTTTGGTGTGGCTGGCAGACTCGAAGCGCTCGCAGCCATGCTACTGTTTGCTCTATCTGGATCTATTGGACCCTTTGTCGGACAAAACTGGGGCGCCCATGAATTTAATCGTGTTCGACACGGCGTCAATGTCAGTTATATCTTTAGTTTGAGTTGGGGCTTCTTAGTCGCCATCCCACTGTTTTTCTTCGGCGAAGACATCGCCAGACTAATCGATGCAAAGCCAGAGGTGGTAAAAGTTGCGGGCATTTACCTTGCACTGGTACCTTGGAGCTATGGCCTATGGGGCGTACTTATGATGTCTAGCGCATCCTTTAATGCTTTAGGCAAACCGCTACCGAGCACCGCACTATCATTCGCACGAATGATAGTAGTCTACGTACCCCTAGCTACAGTGCTTAACAATACTATGGGTTATGTAGGGATTTTTGTCGCCACTCTAATCAGCAACGCCCTATTCGGAATCGTCAGTTGGAAATGGTTTAGCCTACGATTGGCTAGTATGACGAAAATGACAAGGACGCAAACCAAACAAGCATAAGAATAGATCATGACGCGCATCACGACACCCAAATCTAATCAAAACTTTCAAGTTGCGCCTTCGCATATAAACTTGAATAGCCCTCTAGCAGCCCTATGCTCCAAGCAAGGCTATGCCCCATGTATTTAAGACGCTTGTTCACTATATCGACCCTAACTCTTGCAACCATCTTAGCTGCCGTCTTAGCACCACTGGTTTTCACCTCAGCATTCGTTATGAGTTTTTTTCCAAAATTCAAAACTACGCCCCAAGCAATGTGTTTTATCTACGGATTTATCGGCTATGAATGGATTGGTCTGGGTAAATTTGCATGGGTTTGGTTGCGCTATCACGAAATAGAAGAGCGCATGCGCCAAGATCGCAACGTCCAGTTTTGGTGGGGACGATCACTGTTTGAAATGGGCAAACGTCTGTTCAAACTAAAAATAGAGGTCACTGGCGAAGATGCACTATTGGGCAATTGTGCCTTGGTCTTATGTCGGCACACCAGTATGGCCGACACAGTTTTACCGCTGCTATTTTTTGGCCAAGCCAGAGCAGAAGGCTTACGCTACGTGTTAAAACAAGAGCTACGCTATCTACCCTGCCTTGACATAGGTGGACACCGACTACCGAATGTATTCGTTGACCGCTCTGGAAGCGATTCCGCCAAAGCCATCAAAAATGTAACACGGCTCATGCAAGAGGCTCCAGATGACCAGTCGGTATTGATTTATCCAGAAGGAACTCGCTTCACCAGAAAGAAACATCAGCAATTAGCAGTTAAGCATCCAAACCTAAAAGAACAACTAGAACGTTGGCCAGATCTTCTGCCACCCAGGCTTGGTGGCGTGCGCGGTATGCTCGACGCTAATCCAGGCAAAGACTTGGTATTTCTCGCCCACGCTGGATTTGAAGGCTCTGCAGACATAAATGATCTTCTCAGTGGTGGTTGGTTGAACCAACATGTGCGCATTCATTTCTGGCGCGTTCCTTTCGCTGAGCTGCCAACACAAGAGCACACGGATTTTCTCTTTAACCAGTGGGATATTATGCAAGCTACGGCAAAAAAGTTAGAACAAGAGATAGCGGCGGGCAACCCAAAATAGCTCCGCAACGCTGTGACAACAAGCCTAGGCTAAAATAATGCGTGCCGTCCTACGCAGATGGCTGTGAGGAATAGGTCCTAACTTTGCTCAACAACTCGTTGGCTAACTCATCTAATCTTACAACGGTTTTAGACACTGGTTTGATCTGGGCTACGCAAGACTCTTGTATGGCCGTACAAATGTGGTGCAACTCGTCAAAACCATAGCCTGAGAAAACACCGGACAAGGTGTGACAGGCCCGATCAACTTTTGCATAATCATTTACTTGCAGTCCACCATGAACTTCCGCAAGCCGCGCTTCAACTTCTATAACGAAGACTGCCAAAGCCTCGCGAAAGGCGGTATCGCCCATTAACTCTCTAATCTCTTGTATTCGTGTGCCGCTTAAACTGATATTGCCATCTTCTTGATCCAACCACATAGAAATACGGCTACTGAGCAGGTCGTAATCAATTGGCTTAGTCAAAAAGTCATCCATGCCTGCCTCCAAACATGCCCTTTCATCTTCCTTATAGGCTTTAGCGGTTAACGCAATGATTGGTTGCTGGAAATTTTGCTGACGCATCCAACGCGTTGCTTCCAGACCATCCATGCCCGGCATTTGTACATCCATCAATACCAACCCAAACTGCTCTTGCACAGGTCGTTCCTTGGTGATCAATTCGCAAGCGGCGAGCCCGCTGTCCACCACCTCAACAGTGTAGCCACGGCGCTCTAGTGCGGCCTTAACAACCAACTGATTCGGAGCACTGTCTTCCACTAGCAGGATCCGTTTTGTTGCATTAGTCGGCCCGCTACGACGTTGCACTTGAGGCGCTGCCACTGCACCAGGAACAAGCCGCAGAGGCAGCTCTAAAGTAAAGCAACTGCCTTCGCCCTTCTTCGATACAACGCTTATATCGCCACCCATTAAATGGGCCAAGTGTCGACTAATCGACAAGCCAAGACCGGTACCCAAGTATTTCCGTGTATCTGAATCATCGGCCTGCACAAATGCCGTAAAGACATCTTCAATTTGTCTACGCGAAATACCAATACCGGTATCTCGAACATGTATTTTATAAACCGGGGTGTCCTCATCAACCCCAACTTTTGCACCAAGCTCCTCTGCCACTCTCGGCGAACTGGCTATTAAAGCTTTTTCAACGCTGACTTCAATTTCCCCTACTTCGGTAAACTTAATGGCATTACTCAACAGGTTTGAGATGATTTGTGTGACCTTATGATCATCACCCAAGGTGAAATATTCGTGGCTATCGCTTTCGCGAACGCGCAGTTTGACGCCCTGGGCTAACGCCGAAGGTTTGTACAGCGCGACCAAATCATTAGCGATTGCTGTAGGTGAAAACGTGCTCTCTTCCACATCCATTTCACCGGCTTCAATTTTTGAATAATCAAGCACGTTCTTCAACAAACTCATCAAGCGCAGACCTGAATTTTCAGCAGTGGTTAGCAAGCTCACCTGGTGCGGGTCCTGCAAATCTGCTCTAACTAAATTGACAATACCTAACAGGGCATTCAAAGGCGTGCGTATCTCGTGACTCATCGTTGCCAAAAAACGACTCTTTGCCTCATTCGCAAATTCGGCTGCGGACTGAGCCTCGCGCATTTTTTCTTGACGCGAATGATCCTCACGCATATCCCGCATCTCTGCACCAAAGTAGACATCACCAGTCAAATTAACCGAACTTACTGCCAGCTCAAGAGGTATTTCCTCACCAGACTTATGTAAGCCGTTAATCTCAACTCGCTGACCTACTATCTTTTTTTCGCCGCTCTGAAGGTACCTTGCCAAGCCGGTATAGTGAGCATCACGTAACGCTGGCGGGATTATAAAATCCGCCATCGACTTACCTGCAAGTTCCTTCAATGAATAACCAAACATATCTTCTGAAGCTTGGTTCATATCAACCACCAAGCCCTCCCCATCTATCACCACTCGGGCGCTCAGACTGCCTTCCATCAACAATTGCTTAATTGCCTCATGGTCTTGCCGCGGCATAGGAATCCATGTATCTGACAATGATGTGATTGCCACCAATACAATTTTTGTCTCACTATGACCTACCAATGACAACTCAAGCTCCATTGCATGATCAGTGTTTCGATTTACTGTAAAAGCCCTTCGATACATGTCTTTGAGCGAGCCTGACATTAGTTTTGCGTGGGAATCAAAAAGTGCATCTAGGTTGGCATGTATACTTTCAACGTCTTTAGGGTTATCCCATATAGAGGCAATACTTTGGCCCACCAACGAAACCCTTGGTAATAAATTATGCGCGCCATCGTTGGCCAGCAAAATATTACCCTGTGAGTCGACCCACAAATGGCCCTTGCCGCGTTCAAAGAGTGCGTCATCAAGCTGCTGTTGATTACGTTTTTGCACAAGGGAAATGTGCCTAAATTGCGCCGATGCCAGTAAAAACAAAGCAATCGCTAGGAGTAGCGTTGGAGCGGTTAATCTCTGATCGCCTGCACTAAATACAGTTATGGATTGATCAACAAGAAATCCTAGAATACTCAAATAGAGCCCTACAAAGAGCAACATAGAAGTCTTACCGCGTTGCCAAAATTGGATTCTAGACATGGTTCACTCCAGGCGTATCTTGATCATTTTTAAAACCAGCCTTTGCTGCAGCAAAAGGTTCTATTTCTATGCTTTCTCCTACGTATTTAGACAAAAACGTAAGCGCGTGCGAAATCTCAATATCTAAGTCCATCAATTCATTAGCCCAAAATCCACCTTCACTCGCCTCTACTTCTCGTGACGCTAAATTGGAAAAAAACTGCAATTGATTTTCCGACAGCTTTGTACTCAAATTTTTCGCTGCCAAAGCCAATCGAGAAAAGCCGAAATTGTCAGCCGAGCAAACCAACATATACAAATTGTGTCGAACCTCGGCAAGATTGCCTAAATGAATATTCTCTAAGAGACGTGACCGACTGCGTAATTCTGTAGAGAACCGTTCAAGCAATTTGAAAACTTCAACAACGCCAATGATTTTTGAAAACTCGGTTAAGCGCTCAACTGGCATAGTTGCTTCTAGAGTTGCTTCTAGAGTTGCTTCTGCGCGGCCCCCTCCTAACACTCGTTTTAACGCAACGGTGAGGTCTTTATCTTTCACCGGCTTAGATAGAAAATCGTTAAAACCTGCGTCTAAGCAAGCTTGCTGGTCGGCATCTGAAACATAGGCTGTTAGTGCAATTAGGGGCACACGAGCGAGCATACCTGGCAGGTTACGAATTTCTTTAGCCGCGGTAATTCCGTCCATATTTGGCATCGCTAAATCCATCAAGATCGCTGCGTAGGACTTTTGACGGACGGCAGAAAGAGCCTCTAATCCGTCGGCAGCCAAATCTACCGCATAACCTGCGGCGGTAAGAATAGACTTTAGAACTAAACGGTTAGACGGCGAGTCATCTACCAATAAAACATTCGTGATTTCTGGCTCAGCTATTGCCGCACTAGTGGCGTAAGCGTGTAATGCGTCCGAGGCAGCTTGGTCAGAGAGGGTGTTTAGGGTAACGCCACGGTTTGGTATTAAGTCAAATTGCTCTGCTACTTTTGCATCTAACGGCAATTCAATAAGCCATCTGATACCACTGCCAATTTCGCTAGTGGCGTGTATCTCTCCTCCTATGAGGCGCATCAAGGCCCTAGCCAAACAAATATTCAGATTCAATTCGACGCCATTAGACATACTCCAATTTAGTGCGCCACTAGACCATTGATTAAAGCTGAATAAATTATCCAGTTCAGATTGCGCCAGACCTAGGCTTGTATCCAAAATTTGAATCCCAAGGCGGCCTTGACGGTTTTTACTGACCTGTATATCGACGCGATCGCGGCGACTGAATAACACGGCATACTGCAAAACGTGTGTGAAACTTTGGGAAAATTTTTCTTCATCAACAACAAACTCTGCTATTGATGCAACGTCTAAATCGTCGTCGTAGCTGACAAGAACAGAAACCCCGCTAGAGCGCGGGTCGAGGACAACACTATCCACTACAGATTCGATCAATCGACCAAGATCTACTGGTAAATTAGACACCTGCATCAACTGATTTTCTATTGAGTCTAGGTCACCAACGGTCTGCAACAACGAAATAAGGTGTTGTGTTGATAGATTTGCATGTTGCACTAGGGTCTGCTCTTCGGTTCCACTGAGCTGATCGCCAACAATGGACAAAGTGCCTTGAATTGTATTTAGCGTAGTGCGGATATCCGGCGCAGCCAAAGACAACAATTGAGATAGCATAGATTTCATAATTTGATGCTCAAAATTTTGGCCCAGACGTGGACAAATCTACTTCTGCAGGGTTTTGCAAACGCTCCACCGCAATTTTTTTATCCTGTGTACCGGCACCTGGAGACAGTGCTTGCACTATGCATGTGAAAAGCTCTTCAACAATAATTTCGATTTTGTTAAAGGAATTTAGAATGTTGAGGTGCCAGCGGGCAGGAAGCCACGGCAAGCTACCACCGTTGAGTACACTATATTTACTTTCGTTTATGAGCATTGACCATCCACCAATCAACCGGCGCCACATAGCGCGCTAAGGGGGAAGATAGTGTCCGATCAAAGAGTTGAAGGTGCTAGGCGAGTTCCATGAGGTATTGTTTAGTCGACGGTCGGTATATTTATCGACAAGAAAAACCACTTAACCCGACCCGCCTGTAACCTTTTTAGTAACAAACATAAAACATTAGGTGTAATTTTGCCGACAAGCGGCTCGAACGCACAACATTTGTTAACCACAAGTTCGGTTATGGGCAATTATTCCACCTTCAACCAATAACCCCCATCGGGGTGATGCTTAACATGCCCCGCGGTGGGCGTGGCAAAATGCGTTCCAATAATCAAAATGTCCTCATCAACATAGCGCTCTAGGAGTGATTCTCGAGTTTTTTGCCCTTGTGCTTGATCAAAATCTGCGGAAGAGCACCAGTGGGTTTTAGTCATTTGAACGGGGTGATGAATGCAATCGCCGGTGATCAACCCTTCACTACCATTTGAACTGATATGTACGCTGACATGACCTGGGGTGTGCCCGGGCGTTGATTGGAGTTGCACCTCAAGACAAAGTTTATGGTCCTCTTCAACCAGGTCAACCAAGCCAGCCTCAACTACCGGTCGCACCGAGTCTGCAAGTACCGGCCCATAACTCGCTTCATCTTCATGAGCATCCCAATAAGCCCATTCGTTCGCCGCAATCAAATAGCGCGCGTTAGGAAATGTTGGCACCCACTGTCCTTCCACCAACATGGTATTCCAGCCCACGTGATCTACATGCAGGTGGGTACACAAAACCGTATCAATACTTTCACGCGGATAGCCCGCATCAGCTAGATCCTGCAAAAAGGTAGTTTGTAAGTGGGACCAACTGGCGATGTTGCGTTCTTTATCGTTGCCTATGCAGGTATCAACTAAGATACGGCGAGTGCCCGTATCTATGATGAGTGCGTGCACACTCATAATCAAATTACCCTGTTTGTCCATAAAGTGCGGTTGCATCCACTCGATAGCCTGACAGGCGTCACGAGTAGCGTCAGGCAAGATAAAGCGCGACCCGCCGGTCGTTTCCATTTCGATAACCCGGGTGACTTTTACCTCACCTATTTGCCATTGATGCATAACTCTCTCCTACCTATTTAGACCCATAAATTCGTCAACTCTACGATCAGAATTGACCGCATAAATCACAACACGACACCCCAAGAGACTACTATTTTTGTTATCGTTCTTACATTAGTAAAAAATATAATATGCCTGGAGAGACAACATGCAGTTAATAAAAGATATTTCAACGCTGGCTCACATACCAGCACTGCTAAAGCTTAAGAAGGGCATGAAGCCTCGCCCATTTGAGGTCATAGATTGCCCAGGCGGTCGACTCGAAACAAATGCCAAGCGCTTTGGCCAGCAATCGGCCCTAGTTTTTGAAGATCAAGTACTAAACTGGTCAGAGCTCAATGCTGCGGCGAATCGTTACGCCTGGGCAATGAAAACCGAAGGTTTGAATCGCGGCGACTGCGTCAGCGTTATGATGGAAAATCGGGTTGAGTTCCTAGCCTTACTTATGGGCTTGAACAAGATTGGCGTCACAGCAGGTCTACTCAACACTAATTTGACCGGTAAATCGTTGATTCATTGCATTACCGTGACCCAGTCAAAGAAATGCATCTTCGGCGAAGAAGTCATCGCTTCAGTGCAAGAGATTTACGCCGAGTTACCAATGCAGCAAGGCCAAGATTTTTTGTTTATCGCCGACGCGGGAAAGCAAACAGCACCTGGGTGGAGCAAGGATCTAAAGCCGCTGGCCGCTTCCGCCAGTGCAGAGAACCCCGCCGAAACAGCGTCCACCACGCTCGGTGAGACCGCCTTCTACATTTACACCTCTGGCACCACAGGACTTCCCAAGGCCGCCGTGATATCCAATAGACGCTACTTGATTAGCGCAGATATGGCTGGCACCGGTGGACTCAAGTGCAAAACCCAAGACAGAATTTACCTCTGTCTGCCCCTTTATCATGCAACAGGTTTATTGCTTGGCGTTGGCTCTGCACTGGCCACTGGCGCCAGTATGTTCGTAAGACGCAAATTTTCAGCGAGTAATTTCCTCAAAGAAGTGCGCCAACACCACTGCACCCACATGATTTATATTGGCGAGCTATGCCGATACTTAGTCAACTCTGAAGCCCAGGCGGATGATGCGAAAAATCCCCTACGCAGCATCATGGGCAATGGTCTGCGCCCCGATATTTGGATGCAGTTCAAACAACGCTATGGCATCTCGCGGATTTGCGAATTTTATGGCGCGTCCGAAGGCAACGTCGCCTTTGCCAACCTAATGAACAAAGACCTCACCGTGGGCATGACCTCGGCGGAAGTGAGCTTGGTGCAATATGACGTTGATAACGATGAAATCGTCAAAGACAACCAAGGTTTTTGCATTCCCGCCGTAAGAGGCGAGGCTGGGCTGCTGCTGGGCAAAATAACCCCAGATACGGTTTTTGAAGGTTATACGGACGAGGCCGCTACAGAAAGTAAGGTCCTGCGCGGCGCCCTAGAAAAGGATGACGCCTGGTTCAATACAGGCGACCTGATGCGGGTTGTAGAAGTAGGTTATTCACTTGGCTATGATCATTACCAGTTTGTTGACCGTGTGGGCGATACATTTCGCTGGAAAGCCGAAAACGTTTCGACTAATGAAGTAGGCGAAATAATTAATGCTTTCCCTCAAGTCAAATTCTGTAATGTCTACGGCGTGGAAGTACCTGGTGCAGACGGCAGAGCTGGCATGGTTTCTATTACGCTTAACGATGATGTCAAAGAGCTAGATTTAAAGGCATTTGCTCAGTTTGCGCAAAATGCATTGCCCAACTATGCCGTACCGGTTTTCATCCGGGTAGACCCAGAGATTGACGTCACTGGTACCTTTAAAATGCTCAAAGGCGAGCTACGACAACAAGGGTTCAATATTGACCGTATTGAGGGCCCTGTCTTCGTTATGAAAAGCGACGAAAAAACTTACAGCGCCTTAGATCAAGCGTACTTAGAAAAGATCGGTAATGCGCAAGCAGGTTACTAGATCATCTATGCTGCAGCGCTTAAACGGCGGCAAGTACAACCAACTTAGCCGAAGTTTTTGCTCGGCACCGGACTAACGTCCTCCAGCTCTATTAGGTAACCAAGTTAAGAATGGATAAAGCAGTACTACTAGACCTAGGCGGTGTTGTCTTAGATATAGATTTTCATCGAGTATTTGCCTCGTGGGCAACGGACAGCGGAGTTGATAAATCCTTATTCTACGAAAAGTGGACACTGGATGATGCGTATAAGAGCCACGAAATAGGCGGAATTTCTTTTCAGGAATACAGCGCGCATCTTTCCAAGACACTAAATATAAGCATGTCTGACTCAAACTGGCAGAAAGGGTGGAACACTTTGTGGGTAGGCGCCTATGCATCAGTCGTTGAACTATTGCCGCAATTGGCCCAACAATACAAGCTGTGTGCCTTTAGCAACACCAACGCCACCCACGCAGCTTCCTTCAATCAGCATTTCAAAGCGGAGCTTGGCCATTTCGAAACACTGTATCTATCTCAAGAAATTGGCTGCCGCAAACCAAATACACAGGCATTTTTGACAGTGTGTGAAAGCATGGGTTACGCGCCTCAAGACGTGGTGTTCTTAGACGACACGCTAGAAAACGTCAGGGGGGCAAAAGACGCTGGGTTAGAGGCGTACCACACTCGATCCGAGGCAAAAGTGGCGGATCAACTCAGCGCTTTGTTAGGCCGCTAGGTTAAGCAACTAGGTTAAGCAACTAACGCCTAATGCTAGTCCACATCTAACTCTACTGCCGCAATTAGTTCCAAGGCCTGCTGCCGAGACGTACCACAAAATAGTACTTCCGCCCTAAACTGCGCACAAAAGGCCGGGCGTTCTGGCCTGCCGAAAAGCCCACAAGCAAAATCTTCCGAGAGGTGAACACAAGCTACGCCTGCGGGTTTACCATCTGGCATCCCAGGCAGTGGTGCGGATATCGACGGAGCTATACAACAGGCGCCACAGGCAGGCCTGCATTGCATTTAACCGCCCCTCATGACAACCACTGCACGCACATATGCGTCAGCACTTTTTGTCTAGACATTAAATTTATGGGCAATAGCCGCATAGTTTTCAAGCATAGGAAGCACTACTTCAGACTCAGCTGACGGCAACGCAAAAATAATGCGGTCGAAACCCATCTCCAACAAAGATTCAACAGCCTGGGCATCTGGACCTACACCAAAAATACTGAACTGGGGTTCACCACTGCGTCCTGCTTCATGCCAAGCCTCACGAGTACGGCCAATACCCTCAGCATAATCTACCGGCCCATTGGCACCTTTGCGGCTATCGTTTTGATAAATTGGGAACCAACCATCACCATACTCTGCAATGCGCTTATAAACATATTTGGAAGATGCACCCAACAATACCGGTGGGCCGCCAGCTTGAACTGGTTTGGGATAGGCCCAAATCTTGTCAAAATCAACAAAATCACCGTGGTACTCGGCTTCTTCTTGAGTCCATATTTCGCGCATGGCTAACATACGTTCTCGCAAAATTTTCCATCTATGTTCAAACGGCGTGCCGTGGTTCTCCATTTCTTCGGCGTTCCAACCCGCGCCAATACCTAATACGACTCGGCCTTTGGACAAAAAATCTAAACTCGCCACCTGCTTGGCCATTAATATAGGGTCGCGCTCAGTAATGAGTGAAATACCTGTACCCAGCTTCAAAGTCTCGGTCACAGCTGCCGCCATGGAGAGTGCCACAAACGGATCATAAGTATGCCAATACTCCTGCGGAAGCTCCGCGCCACCGGGCCAAGGAGATTTGCGACTCGCAGGAATATGCGTGTGTTCCGGCAAAAATAGAGATTCAAATCCGTGGGCTTCGGCTTCTTTGGCCAGTAAATCAGGCGCTATAGCGTAATCTGTAGCAAACATCAGTAGTCCGAAATCGATCATAGTAAATCCTCGCTAAATCTCAGTTGGTTTGGTTTGTTTGTATAGAATTGCACAATGGGGCGTATTAACGCTAGAACGAGATGCAAGAGAGAGCGAAATGGGAGTGGGATTACGCCAAGCAGCGTCACTGAAATTTAATTCTACACCCTGCATTCATTGACCTGATTCATGCACCAACTTACAGCGCGTTTTCTAACCAATCCATATGCAGATCAATTTTGGCAATATAACGAGCAGCAGCTGGTCCCGGAGTGGTATTGAAGCCAACATTATAAGCTGAAAGCGCGCAATTATAATTACCCGTACACCGATCTACCAAGTGGCGTAATACCTGGGCACCGCAATATACGTTTTGTTCTGGGTCCTTGAGGTTGCTGACGCCACAGAAACTAGCCCAATAATCCGGTCTAACTTGAGTCGGCCCAACAGCGCCCACGTGTGACACAACATACTTGCGAAACGAACTCTCGGTGAGCACTAGGCTCGCAATCAGTTCAGGGCTCAGCTTTTGCCTCTCGGCCGCCTCTAATATCCAAGCCGAAAATTCATTTGCTAAGCCTTGGTCGATACCGAAACCAAGACTCATGCGCTGACCAAACAAACTGACTTGCGCAGGGAATGGGGTTCGCCCCTGAACGGGCTTAGCAATGGAAATAGTTTTGCTCGCTAAGCTGCCTTGCTGAGCATTCAAAACAACCGAACCTGCATTAAACATTACCAATACGGCGGTCAATGCAGCTAAGAAAAGAGAAGGGAATGATACTTTTCGGAATGCGCTCAGGCTATTCCAACGCAGTGAATTTTTTCGGCAAAATTGTTGGCCCATAGCGAACAGCATGACGGCCAAAAAACACAACACAACCGCTAAGGAGGTCACACAATCAAAAATTTTGCCTGCAAATTTCCGCATTTTTGCCGTCCCTCCCCACAAAGTAGAATTCTGATTTAGTCTAACTGCCCGCCATCTGCAGGTAACAATTCACGCTAGACCGATTCATTGTAGGGCCATACGGTAACTTGCCAACAACCGGATGTATACAAATAATGGAAGAAAAATTGAGACGGAATTAGGGGTGAATTAAAGAAGGCAGGGGCGTAGCTTAAGACGAAGACTTTTGGCCGATTTAGGCCAAAAGTCTTCTCTTTAATGGCTCTTATCCAGCCCGTAGAGTTTCAATAATCGCTTTACGCTGAACTTCATCAGAAACTGGAAAAGATGTAGATGTACGATCGACGAAACTGCCATACCGCTCAAGCATAGCCGGCGCTATCTCGTGGGGCTCACCCATAACACCGAACTTATCTAACATGTCATCACTGATAAGCGTACCCATTTCTTTCCAACGCCCCTGCTTGGACATAGTATTTAGCTCACCTTGCAACTCGCCGCAACCGATGGAGTCTAAAACACCTTTGTATGCCGGGGTGGAGCCATAAAAGGCAATACGTTCTTGAGTCGCCTTTTTACTCTTCGCATATTCCTCTTCGTCTCTGCCGGTTACAACAAAACAGGAGTATGACAATTCAAATCCGTCCCTAGATTTACCCGCCTTGGCCAAGCCACGCTCAATAGCAGGCATAGTCACTTCATTGATATAGGCCATGGTACTGAACGGATGAATAATCATGCCGTCTGCCACTTCCCCGGCGACCTCTGTCATCTTCGGACCCACTGCGGCCAAAACGACTTTGGGCGCGCCAAAGTCTTTATCTTCTGGCGTGAACGCTGGCGTCATAAGCGTATGTTTGTAGTACTCACCAACAAACTCTAGCGGGTCGCCATTGTACCAATTACCCCAAATAGCGCGCATGGCTAAAACTAACTCACGCATCTGTGCTGCCGGAGCACCCCACTGCATGCTGAAACGCTTGGTAATATGAGGCTTAATTTGCGACCCCAACCCCATAGTGAATCGGCCTTTCGAGTATGCGTTCAGGTCGTGACCTATATTCGCCAAATTCATCGGGCTGCGCGCAAAGGCTACAGCGATAGAGCTGGCGATCTCCAGCTTTTCACTGTGCTCTGCCGCCAACAACAAAGGGAAAAAGGGGTCGTGATTCATTTCCGCTGTGCGCACGCCGTCATATCCCGCCGCCTCTAATTTTTTCACGGTAGCCGGAATTTCACTAAGGTGATGGCCAATGCCTGCGTCTACTTTCATATTCTCTCTCCAATAATAAATCTGTAAAAAGGCCTAGATTACCTAGGCCGCGAAAAGACCGGTTGCATAAACAACCAACAATCTGTTTTATCTAAGCTCTTCTAGAACCATTCAATACCATTGCTAGAAAAGCCCTTTGAACCACCCCCGTTAAAAAACACACGAACAAAGAACGGTTACTCCGACTGCATGGCTGCAGCAGTCGCCTGATGCCTAATATCTGTTCCAGTATGGCCAAGAAACCCTTCAATAGGCTGAGCCGTATGGCGTAGCTCTAGCGCGGCTAAAGTGTCGTTCTTCTGAGCAACAAAATGCGTAACTTGTACTTCACCAGCCCTCATAACTAGGCGGTAAAGCAAATTGTTTGGGTGCTTAACAGCAATTGTTTGGGCTTCATCCAAACCCAAAAAGTGCTGCAAAATCGCCTTCGATACAACGCCATGGGCCACAATAGCCAAATTTTCTACTGACTCAAAGTCATCCAATAGATGGCGAAAACGCTGCCCCAAATCTAACAAATTTTCACCGCCGCCAGGTTGATGATGATATGGGTCGCTCTTTCTGGCAGACCAATTATCCGGCTCGCTAGCTGCCACCTCCTCCAGAGTTTTGCCTGACCAAGTACCGCAATCCCGCTCTAACAAATGATCAGAAAAACGCACAGGTGCAGCCAAATGTTTGTTCACCAGCGCAGCAGTTGCCTTAGTCCGGCCAGCAGATGACACCCAGAGCTCGTCAACACCACCTAAGGTTTTTAGCAACGCTCCATGCGCGCTCGCTTGGGCTTCACCTAATGCCGTTAAGGGCGAATCCATTCGCCCTTGCATACGACCAGCCAAATTCCACTCAGTTTGCCCATGACGCAGCACATACAAGACCTTAAGTGTCATTAGACATGTTCCCTCTTGTTTCGATTTGCGTTTGTATTTTTATTTTCATTGTCTCTTGAAAGCCGTCACACCTATCCGGAGGGCTACCTCCGCCAAAGGCCATGGAACAAAATGCACAGGCTTGTCACAGGCCAGGTTACTGCCGCTACAATCTTGTAGCGGCAATTTGCGCGCTTTACGCGAATTGGAAATTATCACCTGTGAACGCAGCAAATGTGCGCTCCATATCTTCTTTACCACCGCCCAATGGTGCAATGATATGAGTATCTACGCCACCATCTGCGTCTTCCTGAATACGCGCGCGTATTTCATCTTCATTGCCAATAATGGCAATTTCATCAATCATTGCATCAGTCATCGCGCTGGCGGTCATCTCCCTATCCTTAGCCGCCCAGCCTTTGGAGATAGTTTCAGCCGCATCGTTATAGCCAGCCCAGGCTAAGAATTTGTTATATACCGGGGTGGCATAGTAGGGGCCAAAGGCTGCACGAAAGAGATTACGACCATATTCTTTATCGTCGGTGCACAAGACCATAGCGCGGTTAACAATTTCGATATCAGCCGGGTCTTTGCCAGCGATTTTTGCGCCAATCGCCACGTGTTCCATCATTTTAGCCAATGCACCCTTAGGCCAGAGGTTAAAAATGACCCCATCACCGACTTCTGCAGCCATCTCGATCATCTTCGGACGCAGAGCTGCCAAATAGACCGGTGGAGCATTTTCCATCGGCGCTTGGCGATAACCACGGCTAAAAACAGTCTCACCGTCATAGTCAGTTTTAGCACCAGACAACATGATTTTCACCAGTTCGGCGGTTTCACGTACACGCGTCAACGGTTTATCCAGAGGAATGCCATTAAATTGACCCATGATAGTTTGGCTAGATGAACCCAAACCCATGACAAAGCGCCCGGGCAATAACTGGCCGATAACATTTGCTGAAGCAGCCAACACAGATGGCGAACGGGTGTAAACCGGCGTCACAGCGGTACCTATACGGATAGTCGATGTGGCATGAGCAATGCCGGCAACCTGCGTCAACGTATCTGGTGCGCCCGAATCACTAAACCAAGCATCGGCAATGCCATTGTCTTCGGCCCACTTAATGCGCGCCACGGTATCCGCTACTCTTGGCCCGGCAGGCAAGGTCACAGCAATTCTTTTTGTCATCGACATAAGGTCCCCTTCATACTTTATAGTTCAAATAAGTAGATTCGCATTTTGCCCTCTATGAGATCAAGCCGTATCCTTAGTAGCAGCAAAATAATTTTCATAAAAGCAATCGAGGAAAACATGAGCGACGTAGAACTCACCCCAGTGCGGGAGGCACACAAATTCGATGTGGCGGCACTAGAGAACTATCTAAACCAGCATGTGGAAGGCTACGCCGGTCCGCTGACCCTTAAGCAGTTTGAGGGTGGCCAGTCTAATCCTACCTTTCAGCTGATAACGCCATCTCGACGCTATGTCTTGCGTAAGCAACCACCAGGCGAACTGCTGCCCTCTGCACACCAGGTTGATCGCGAGTACAAGGTCATGGACGGTCTCTGGCAAACCGATGTACCGGTACCGAAAATGTATTGCCTGTGCGAAGACACTTCAGTTATCGGCACCAAGTTTTATGTGATGGAAATGGTTGAAGGCCGGTTGTTTAACGAAACCACCATGCCAACCGAGAGTAGTGCAACACGCAAAGCCGTCTACTTAGATTTAGCTAGAGTACTGGCGTTATTACATAAAGTTGACCCAAGTGCAGTGGGCTTAGGCGAATTTGGTCGACCAGGCAATTATTATGAACGCCAAATCGGACGCTGGAGCAAGCAGTACATCGCTTCACAAACGGAAGATATTCCTGCCATGCACAGTCTGATGGAATGGTTGCCCGAAAACATTCCATCCAATGTTGGCTCGGTTATCGTACACGGCGACTACCGTTTAGGTAATGTTCTCATTCACCCAACAGAAGCAAAAATTGTTGCGGTATTAGACTGGGAACTTTCAACCCTGGGTGATGGCTTGGCGGATTTGGGTTACTTATGTCAGGACTATCATGGCGATGCCTATAATGACGAAGGCTTAGCTAGCGCAGACCTAGAAAGTCTAGGCATTCCTACGGAAGATGAATTCGTCGCTGAATATTGCAAACATGCTGGCCTAGACGGTATCGACAATTGGTCCTTTTATCTGATCTACAACATGTTTAGATCAGCGGGAATTATCCAAGGTGTGTACAAGCGTGGGCTCGACGGTAACGCCAGTTCAGAAAAAGCCTTGGAATATGTTGACGCTGCAAGATTAAGATCAGAGCGCGGCTGGGCCTTAGTAAACGCCAAATAGTCCATAGCGAATGCAATAAAGCAGCTAGGTTGCCGACCCCGGTTTTCACACAAAGAGACCGGGCTGAGGCGCAATGTCGCCGCATACAGGACAATAATAGCTGAAGAAAGATGATGTGGAATTGATGCGGGTGGCTTATCTGGACTTCGAAGTGAACTTGAGAGAGCAATCAATGAAGATGGGGCTGTTGAGGGGTGTCACTACGGGGCAAGGCAATTCCACTACCTTGACCCAAGAACAATTGGAAGAAGGCTGCCTAGACGGACTCTCAGTGAGAGCGATATGGCAAATTGACCGGAACCTTAAAGAAAAATCGTCGCAGAAGTAAGTTGCAAGTGCAAAGACCAAGAGCGCCTCTTGGTCTAATCTAAACGGGTATCATTAACCCTGAATGCTTACTCTTCAATCACCAACTGAGAAAAGGTTACCTATTTACCAGTAACCTAAACCCACTACCTGCCCTAAAGCACACGTGTTAAAGCATTTCCTCTGCAATAACCTGAAGAGCAGCTGGATCTTGGCAACCCAACAACATGCTCGACACATGACCATGGTTGCCCGCTGTCTTCCAACGCTGCAGTCGTTCACGAATACGTTCCGCAGGACCAACAAGAGCACATGCGTCAATCAACTCTTCTGGCACTGCAGCCATGGCCTCATCTTTCTTACCTGCCAAATACAGATCTTGAATCTTCACAGCTGCATCTTCAAACCCTAAACGCTTGCAATAATCGTTGTAGAAGTTCTTGTCGCGAGCGCCCATACCACCGATATAAAGCGCCATCATGCCGCGTACTGGCATCATGCATTGGGCCAAGTCATCGCCCATTGAAACAGTTACAAATGGCGCTATTTCGAATTGCGTGAGGTTCTTATCGCCTGCTTTGTCGAAGCCTTTTTGAATTGGCCCTTCAAATACTGAGTATTGCTCAGGGTCCATCCATACAGGGAAGAAACCATCAGCCACTTCCGCGGCAGCTGCAACTCCATTGTTGGTAATGGTCGCAGCAAAAATCGGAATATCTTCTTCACAGTGCAAAATACTCTTCAGTGGCTTGCCTAGTCCTGTTGCACCTTGACCGGTATAAGGCATTTGGTACATGTCACCTTCAAATTCCAATGCACCTTCACGCGCAAAGATGTTCTTCATGATCTGAATATATTCACGCAGACGGGTAACCGGCTTGCCGTAGGGTACGCCGTGCCATCCCTCAACCACTTGTGGCCCAGAAGCGCCTAATCCAACGATAAATCGCCCACCTGACAACTCCGCCAAACTCATAGCTGTCATAGCAGCCATAGCAGGAGAACGTGCTGGCATTTGCATAATTGCAGTGCCCACTTTAATACGATCCGTCTGGGCCAAAATCCATGCAGCAGGCGTCACGGCATCGGAACCATATGCTTCTGCTGTCCAAATTGAGTCGTAACCTAAATTCTCAGCATGCTTGATTGCATCCATGGAGATACTGAATTTGCGTCCGGAGTAACCGGCAATGATTCCCAGTTTCATATCTTTGTCTTTCCTAATAGTGTATTTCGATTGTGCAGATAAAAATTTCTGACCAAATATAGGTCATGGCATGTGAAAACCATGTTCAGGCGTTACAGCTGCTTCAAGGCATATAGCTGCAACAATTACGGCCGTTAAGGCTGCTGCTTGCTGGCTAGGTAACGCATAATGTCCATTGACTCATACATCCAACTGATAACGCCGTCACCCGCCTCAATACGCAGACAAGGCACCATACTTCTGCCGCCGCCTGCCAATAGCTCACGAAAAGCCACCTGATCCTGATTAATATCACGCAAAGGCACTTCTATATTGTTTTGTTGCAAAAAACTCCTGACTCGATGGCAAAAGCCACAGGTGTCTGATTTAAAAAGTTGATATCGTTCTGCAGTAGCCATTTCTTTATATCCTAGTGACGCGTCGTTAACCCTTTAAGCATATTACAATTAACGAAGCCCATGTATTTTTGCTCATCGACGAGCAGATTAAAGCCTGTGGATCAGTGGGGTCAATCAAGTATACCTCCCTAATCTCTCCTTCATATTGCACCGGTAAAGCCTATAGTCCTTTACCTTGCGACTCCTTAGCTTGCAGAATAGACAAGTCCTAGCAAAGGGTTTACCAACCAGATGCGCAAAACCGACGGCAACACACAAATAGGAAATTGATATGGCTAAAAAACCCAGCACAGACAAAGTTGAAACCACGCGCAATCTGATCTTTGCGGTGATTGTTGCCTTCGGCGTAGCCTTGGTTGTCGCGGGAATCTATTTCTCTACCGGGCTTGCACAAAATTCGACCCCCACCGAGGGCGAAGATTATTCATTAATCGAAAATTCCGACAGAATACGCAAAGGCGACCCAATTAATGTTTATGAGTTTTTCTCATATGGTTGTATCCACTGCCGCAACTTCGACCCAGAACTAGATGAGTGGTTAATCTCAACCGCTGACGACGTTGCGTTCTCTCGCAAGCCGGCGGCCTTCTCGCGTACCTGGACCCTGCTCGGTCAGGGCTATCTTGCACTGGAACAATTAGACGCTCTCGAACGAAACCATAAGAAGCTATTCAGCGCGGTTCACGATTTCGGCAAAAATTTTCGTAACAGCCAAGAAATGGCGGACTATTTGGACAGCGAAGAGCTGCCCGCAGCAGAATTCTTGCGCGCGTTCAACAGCCCAAAAGTACGCCGTAAACTAGCCCAGGCAGAGACCGAAGGCAGTCGCTATAACATAAAATCCGTACCCACTATGGTCGTTGCCGGGAAGTACACAGTAGATATGGCGAACGGCATGCAGCGCGCATTGGAAGTAGTAGATTATTTGATCGCACAGGAGCGAGCCGCGCGCGCCGGTAAGCTGGCAACCGCTCAATAAGCCGCAACTAAGTAGAGTGGCTGCATCGCAAGTGTCCACTGCACAAGAAAACGAGCGAAAACCTCACAGGCCGACGCTCGTTGCCCTCTTGCAAGATAATGCCAGCTCGGCTCTAACCCTTTTCCTTTGTACTTAACTCTCCAAACACAAAGTGTGCGAGGAGCGAAAAGGGCACAATGCCAGCATGGCTAGATTTCACCCAGCTAAAAATTAGCTGAAGCGCTGACACCAAATTGCCTCGGCGCGCCTAACTGAGTAAACCCCCGCGCTGTATAACCATCTCTAGGATCATTGCCAAAGAAGAAGCCACGGACAAAGTAATCTGTATCGGCTAAATTGCGTCCCCATAAACTAAAGTCCCAGCGCTCAGTTGAATAACCAATGGATGCGTTAAGCAATTCATAGCTAGACGATCTCTCGGCATGGCTATCAGAGAAATAGTAGTCATCCTTGCCCTCAACATTAATGTTCAACGCCCAGTCTTGGGCAATTTGATAATCGCCACTGAGATAAAATTGGTAGCTAGGGGCTTGGGCCTGATCCCGACCATCAAGGTTCTGACCGCTACCATCTATGTAGTCCTCAAACTGAGTATCCAGCAAACCTAGACTGGCAGAAAGTTGCAGTCGATCTGAGGCTTGAAAAGCCAGCTCAAACTCGAAACCTTGGTTAATGCCTTCCGCAGCATTACCGACATAGTCGATAAATTCAGATGACCCATTAGGCCTAACCCGAGTAATAGAAGTGGCGGTTTGCACATCACGACGCTGCATACGAAACACAGCAGCGCGAAGACTCAGACGGTCCTCTAACAATGAACCTTTATACCCCAACTCCAAGTTCCATAAGGTTTCCGGATCATACAAACGTAAATCAGCGTCTAAACTGCCAGAGGTATTAAACCCACCGGACTTGTAGCCCCGGGTCAAACTGGCATACAGCAAGTTTTCATCAGCCAAAACCTTCTCCAACAAAATACGTCCACCGAGCAAATTATCATCTGGGGCAAAGCTGACACTTTCGCTATCAGAATAATTAGCACTATGCTCCTCAGCACGCAGCCCCACACTTATGCGCAAGCCAGCTGCCAATTCACTGCTCACTTCGCCATACAACGCCAACCGATCAACATCAAAGTCGCTGGTGAAATTATCCTCTAAGTAGGTGTACTGGCGAGTTAAGTCAACCTGGCGATCAAAGGCGTAGAAACCTACGACCCAGTCCACTTTGCCAGCGCCTAGACCTTCACCAGCACGTGAAAGCAAGCGCAGATCTAAGGTCGCCGTATCGACATCGCGACTATATAAATCAGTAGCGGTATAGCCGTCGACATCAAACCCGGCGAAGGTCCAATCCTCATCGTAGCCATAATCAATATTGCTGCTGACATAGGCAATTGAGGCGTCTAGGGCAACTTTCTCATTAAGATTATGGTCCAATTTGAACCCTAGGTATTTGCTCTCTTGGGTATCCGAACCGGGTTCGTCAGAACGGGTGTTGCGATCGTTGTCGAGCGAGAATGCGTCGTAGCCGTTATCAACATTTATAGAACCAAAGACTACCTGCCAGCCACCTTGATCTAGATCACCGGCAACTTTGCCGCGCACAGTGGTCTCATCATGGTTGTCGGTATTGTCTCGACCAAGGCGGGTATTGTCGATAAAACCATCATCTTTATATTGGTGCGCGCTAATGCGGAAACCAACTCGATCATTGATTGGCCCGGACAAAACACCGCCCAAGTCTATCGCCGAGTAATTGCCTAAACCAAAATCAACTGAACCTGAAAGCTCATCGGCGACATCAGGGGTGACAACATTAATCAGCCCTGCAAGCGCATTAGCACCAAACACAGTGCCTTGAGGTCCGCGAAAAACCTCTACTTGCGAGACATCAGCAAGCGTAGCAGCAGTGCCAATACCACTAAGGTCTACACCATCTACCAACAAACCTACAGAGGCGTTCAGCGGTTCAGAGAACTGGCCTCGTTCGCCAATCCCACGAACTTGGAAAAACCGCGCACGCGAACCGCCGCTGGAAAAATTCACATTAGGCGCACGACCCAAAATTTCTTCAAGGTGACTCACCGATTCGCCATTTTGCTCAGGCAGCAAAACTGAAACGCTTGCAGCCAACTGGGATACTGAAGTGTCACGGAACTCGCCGGTAACAATGACTTCTTCGATGACATCATCCACGTCATCGGCGAAAACAGGGCTGGATAATAAACAGGCCGCGAAACTCAATATGCTCAATTGCAATAACTGGGCAGCACGAGGCAACTTCGCCGCAAATGAGGACAGGCGAACCGAAAAGCAAACCGAAAGGCAAACCGAAAGACACAACTTAGACACTATTTACTCCTTAGACTAATATGCCTAAGGTCTGGGGTTGTTATCCGCCCTAAGGAGGCAGTTGGCGTAACACCGATGCTTCCAGAGCAGTAATAACTCCTATCCCTACGCCGGCATTAACCGGATCAGGTTCAAAGGGTTCACTGTCTTATTGCTTATTTTAGAAAATGGTTCGTACATGATGTTTGCACAAACATAAGCAACAAGGAGAATCTCAGGCGTAACGCCCCCCCTTAGGCAGCGGTATCATATAATCATCTTAGGGAAAGAGTCCAGCCGAAAAACGACCTCATAAAATTCAAAAAAAAAGGCGGAGAATAAATTCTCCGCCTTTTCTATATTAATATTCTACCTTCTCATTCAAGTTACCAACCTTTTCAACAACGAATTGTTGTTAGGCTGGAAAAGAAATTAAAAATCGTAACGAACATCAACGCCCCAATAGTCGAAGTCATCATTATTTCTGTATCTAACTCCGGCTGATATGGGTGCAGAAAAGTGATAGCGAGCTTCGCCCAACAGTTGAAAATCGCTATTGAAGTCGCCGCCATTGTAATAGGTAACAAAAACGCCATATTCGAACTGATCAACAGGTTTACCGCGCACCCCAAAATTCAGGTCGTATCCACTAGCGCTGCCTGACAAGAATTGTAGATTGTTAACATCTACGTCAAGTTCAATTCTACTATAGCCAATAGATGCAACTAGATCAGTTTTTGCACCTATCCCCCAGTGATAGCCAATATCCAACGCAATTTCGTCTAGATCAAGATCTACACCCTCTAACTCACCAGCATTATATTCAAGGCTAGCGAACCAAGAGCTGGCAAACCCAATACTACCGCGAATGCCGAAACCATCGGCGCCAACATCGAGAATATCGCCATCATAGTAGCTGACAGCCACATTACTGTATGACAGCTCCGACTCTTCAGCGGCAACGGTGCCGACAAAGAAAAAGCTCAAAAATCCCACTAATGCACTTAGTTTTTTCATAAAACCTCCAAAATTTGGTTTAAAAATTTATAAGAAGAATTGCGCATGACAGAGTATTACCACCACAAAACTTCTGTTGCGTTTTTAAGTTCGCTTCAAGTTATGACAGATAACGGATAAATCACAGAAAACCTGCCGAAAAAATGAACTATAGAAAACCGTTGTAATCTATCAGTAAAAATAGGACCTTCTACCCCTGAGTAACAAACGGCATTATTTTTACGACCAATGGGACAAGCCCATTAACCGACGGTCTATCACTCAAAGTGAAAAAACTGCGCCTGACGGTACTTTCAGCAAAAATATAGGCAGTTTTACTTCACCATTGACTTAAGCCAAGGCAAAATGGTGACACTCACAGATCGCAAAGTCACAAGCACATTAAAAGGCACCTACTTGGTCAAAAAAACGCCAACTTCCCGCAACACCAAAGTTTCTGGTCGCCGGAAAAACAGCAAGTCTTCAAAAAAAACTGGCTCTTGGCTAAAACGTCTTGGTAAGTGGGTTTTACGTGGGCTGCTGAGGCTGATTCTGTGGACGTTACTTTTTGCGACCCTAGCGGGTGCTGGATTTGGCTATTATCTAGACCGGACCATTACCAAAACTTTTGAGGGCAGGCGTTGGTCAGTGCCTGCCCAAGTTTTTGCCCAACCGCTGGAAATCTATGCAGGCCAGCGAATCGACAAACCCCAGCTCATCGAAGAACTTGAACGATTGGGCTATCGCTCTGATGCAAACCTCACCGCGCCGGGAACCTACAGCGCCAGCGGTATCACACTGTCCACCTATCTGCGCAGCTTCGAATTTATGGAGGGCAGCAGACCCTCGCAACAGGTGAAAATCACTTTTCAGAACGCCATCATTAGTCGAGTTCAAGCCAAAGATAAATCAGCGATACCCCTGATCCGACTGGACCCAGCCACAATAGGTAGCTTCTTTCCCTCACATGGCGAAGACCGGCTTATTTTAACCCCCGAACAAGTCCCGCCTTTGTTGGCAGAAGGTTTGAAAGCAATAGAGGATCGAAATTTCGACGAGCACCGGGGCTTTAGTGTCACCGGCATTTTGCGCGCAGCCTGGGTGAATTTACGCAGCGGTACGCGCTCTCAAGGCGGTAGCACACTCACGCAACAGCTCGTTAAGAGCTACTTCCTCTCCAACGAGCGCACGTACACTCGCAAGCTTCGTGAAGTAGCCATGGCGATTATTTTAGAGCTACGGTTTTCCAAAGAAGATCTGCTAACGGCTTACATTAACGAGATATTTCTTGGTCAGAATGGCGCAAGGGCCATTCATGGTTTTGGTCTAGGGGCGCAATTTTACTTCAACAAACCCATTAACGAACTAGCGGTACATGAAATTGCCACCATGATCAGCATCATTCGCGGGCCTTCTTATTACAATCCTTTCAGGCACCCTGAGCGCGCGCTTGCCAGACGCAACCGCATTCTCGATACGTTTTTGGCTGACGGGCTGATTTCTAACCCAAAACACCAAGACGCCATTGGCTCAGCCCTTGGTGTAGTTGCTAGCCCTAACAGTGGTGGCGCTTACTACCCTGCCTTCATGGATATTGTTAGAGCGGAACTTAGCGAACGCTACTCAGCATCGGATTTAAGATCTCAAGGGCTAAGAATATTCACAACACTGAAACCCAGAGAGCAGGAGAACGCGCAAAAAGCGGTGACCTCCACACTGCAGTTGATCGAAAAGGAACGCAAACTAGAAGCGGGTAGCTTGCAAGCAGCCAGTGTTGTTACAGATACCCAAACTGGTGAAATTATAGGCTTAGTGGGTGGGCGTAGGGGTCGGGTTGATGGGTTCAACCGCGCTTTGAATGCAAAAAGAACAGTGGGTTCCGTCATAAAACCGGTCATTGTGTTAGCAGCGCTGGAATCTGGCCTTGAATGGTCAACCTTGGTCAACGACACCGCAATCACCATGACATCAGACTCTGGCGAGCTTTGGACCCCGAGAAATTATGATGGCAAAACTCGTGGCGAATTGCCCATGATTCGTGCGTTAGCCATGTCACTGAACCTAGCCATGGTAGATTTGGGCAACACTGTCAGTCTTGGCGAGGTGCAGCGCCGCTTTACAGACCTCACAGGGTACGCACCTAGAAATCGCTACCCATCGTTCTTTTTGGGCGCTGAGTCTATGTCACCACTACAACTCACAGAGCTTTACGGTAACTTCGCAAGCGGCGGCTTTCACACCACCCCCAAATCGGTTATTGCAGTGCTTAATGAACGCGGGCAACCATTGTCCCACCACCCCTTCGATTTAACTCAAAGCATCCGGCCAGAAACCGTAGCCAGCCTCAACAGAGGACTGGAAATAGTGATGAGCCATGGCACTGGTCGTTCATCACCTTTCGCCAAACAGGGTGTTGCAGGAAAAACCGGCACTTCTAACGACAACAGAGACAGCTGGTATGCGGGTTTCGACAACAGCAAGTTATCAGTAGTTTGGGTGGGGCGCGATGACAATAAATCTACTGGCCTCACTGGCACTTCAGGGGCACTGCGTATTTGGAATAACATGCAGGTATCCAAAGGCGTGGACCCCATCGTCCACAGCCCAGCAGACAACCTAGTGGAAATCGAATTTACCACGGGAATGCGGGCAGCAAAATCTTGCGCTGATGTGGTTGTTATCCCCATTCGACAGCCTGATACTTTACCCATTAAGCCCGGTTGCGGTGTCCGTAAGACTTTCGGCCAACGGCTACGTTCAATCTTTAATAATTAACTCATCTAACTGTGTGGGCACTTGTGAACATAAAACTTTGTATTTCTCTACTCTGCGTAATTTTTATCGGTGGATGCGCTGGCAACCAAAGACCTGGTGTCTCAGACAGTCGCGCCAGTTCAGGGCAAAGTTCGGGACAAAGTTCAGGAAGCAGCAACAGACCACAAGCCCAACCTAAACCGGCAAAAGTCACACCAACGCCACCCAAAAATTCAGCGGCAAAATTACTCTTGGCCCAAGCAGACACAGCTATAACACGACAAGCGCCAGACCAAGCCATCGTTTTACTTGAACGAGCCATACGCATTGACCCCAGAGAAGCCTTATTGTGGATGCGCCTAAGTCGCGCGCATTTAATGCAGGGGCATACCACCGCGGCGTCTCAGCATGCGCGCAAGGCTATTGCCTTAGCCGGCAGTGACAGCGTCAAAACTGGTCAAGCTTGGCTACAAATGGCAGAAGTATTAGAAGCCCAAGGTGAGCGGCAACAGGCCGCATCACTACGCAGAAGATACGCGCCTTATCGGGGCTAACGCGCCCCTTGATTTAAGACTTAGCGTAACGCTGAGTATATCTTTGAACAATTTTACGCCACGGAGGCACCTGTGAAACCTATCTTGAAAAGTTCGTCAAAAAGAGCTTCAAATCACTCAAACAGCAAATTAGTGCTTCTACCGTTATTCCTAGCTGCCACAGTGTTAGGTGGATGCGCCACCAATCCAGTCACCGGCAAAAGTGAAATCAGTATTATTTCAGAAGCATGGGAATTGAAAACCGGCAAACAACAATATGCCCCGGCACGTCAATCACAGGGCGGCGACTACCTAGCTGACGAAGGCGTACAAGCTTATGTCAACGAGGTGGGGCAGAAAATAGCAGCCGTGAGCGATCGAAGTTTGCCCTACGAATTCTCAGTGATTAATAACAGCGTACCCAATGCTTGGGCATTGCCCGGCGGCAAAATCTCTATCAATAGAGGCTTGCTAACTGAGTTGGGTAGCGAAGCGGAGCTGGCGGCAGTACTTGGGCACGAGGTAGTCCACTCGGCCGCCAGACACGGCGCCAAAGGGGTAGAACGCGGCACCATACTGCAAGCAACGGTAGCTGTTACCGGCATTGCCACTGCAAGTACAGACTACGGCAAATACGTCGCAATGGGCGCAGGTCTGGGATCCCAGTTAATCAATTCAAAATATGGGCGTAATGCTGAGCTTGAATCAGACCAATACGGCATGGATTACATGAGCCGCGCCGGCTATAACCCCCAAGGCGCTGTGGATTTACAGCAAACATTTTTGCAACTCTCGGGGCAAAAAGACTCTAGCTTTTTTAAAGGTTTATTCGCCAGCCACCCGCCGTCGGCTTCGCGTCTTGCGGCGAACAAAACCTATGCGCAAACCCTACCCAAGGGTGGCGTAACAGGTAAAGCTCGCTACAAAACAGTCATGGCGCGGCTAAACGAAACCAAACCCGCCTACGAGGCTTATGAAAAAGCCAAGCAAATGGCCAAAGACAACCGGCCTAAAGAGGCAAAAAAGTTAATCAATCAGGCCATCAAAGTGGAACCTAATGAAGGGCACTTCCGTTCATTTTTAGGTGACATTGAGTTAGACGCCAAGCGTTACACCGCTGCACAGAACGCCTACGCTGAAGCTATCAAGTTAAACCCCGGCTTCTTTTACCCGCACCTACAAAGCGGCATTACCAGCGAAAAACAAGGTGCATTAAGCCAAGCAAAATCGCGCCTCAATCGCAGCATAGAGTTACTGCCAACCTCACAAGCTTATAACGCTTTAGGTAACATAGCGCAGCGCCAAGGCAATACTGAGGAGGCGAGAGAATACTTTGCAGCGGCGTCCAGCGACTCAGGCGCATCCGGACAGGCAGCCCTCAACTCATTAATTAAGATGGATTTGAATGGCAACCCAGGCGCATATATTGGCTTTCGTTATGGCGCAAACGAAGCTGGCGAGTTACAAATTGAAGTCTCTAACAAGGCACCCCGCGCATTCAAAAATATCTCGCTGTCTATCAATTATGTTGATCAACGCGGCAAGCTGCGCAATAGCCGACGCCAACTCTCATTACTCTCAGCAAACGAAGCAAAGTTAATCAACACCGGCCTTATAAGCCCTCAGGGAGAAGCGCAAATCTCAGTAATCAGCGCAACTTTGATTGAAGGTTAACGGTCACAAAGGCTGAAAAGGGCTAGTGAGCTACGAGCTAACCCTGACTTTCAATTGAGGTGTTAAACACGCTCTTGGCGCAGAAGAATTGGGGTAACTAGGGCAAAGCAACTAGAGACGTAACCGGTAGATATAAGACTCTTTGAACTGGTTCTTAGGGTTGGCAAATACATCCGTTCGCTGCATACCTACAGCTTCGGCCAAAGACCAAGACGGCACATTATCCACAGCCATGTTTGCCACCAACTCACTAATCCCTTGCTGCTTGGCCCAGGCAATAGCACCACAAACCGCCTCGCGCCCATAACCTTGCCGCCAAAAATTTTTGTCAATGATATAGCCCAAATCAAAAACGCTTTCTTCGAGTATTTGCGTGTGCACAATACCTACATCTCCAATCAGCACGCCATCAGTCGTGCGACTACAGCGCCAGCGGGCACAGCCATGTATTGACGGAGCGCGCGCGCGTTGTAGCCAATCTTGAGCGTCTTGGGGGGTAAAAGGCTTGGGCCAATGACTCATGGTGGCCCCATCAGTCAATAAAGCGAAAAGCGCTGGCAGATCATCTTGCTGCCAGCGCGATAGGCTTAGTCGATCAGTCTGCCACACTGTCATAGAGGGCCTGACGATCTCTTTCAAAACGCTTGCCCGCCATATAGAACATAGGGATGGCGAGCATTGAAATGGCAGTAAAGACAATCAACGTGATGGTATAAGGCTCTGGATGACCTTGCGAAATCATCCAATCTATAAAGTAACCGCCGCCGGTTACACCCAAACCTAAACCAACAAAGTTCAGCGAAAGAATATAGAAAGCTACTACCGTACCGCGAATTTGTGGCGGCACCAGTTCTTGTACCGTGGAGAAAGTTGGTCCATAAAAACAACCCAACTGGAAATAGCCAGCAAATATACCCACCATAAAGAATATGGAGGTTGGGTCAGCAACTCGATAAGCCAAACCAATTGGGGTCAACACCAACATGATCCAGAACAAGAACATGGGTCTGCCCATGCCGGTTTTGCGCAAGAACATGTCACCACCAATGCCACCAAATAAATTGCCCAAAATGCCGCCAGTAAAAGCCAGCCAACCGCTGAGTTCAGCAATTTCTGTACGGTCAAAGCCGCGTTCCTGAACAAACCACAATTGTTCAAATACCGCTGCGCCAAGGATAAAGTGGAAGGCTACGCCGCCAGCAACCGTCATGGCCAATGCAGGAGAGCGTACTAGCGCCTCCTTTAAGGTTGCCAAAATTTCTTTGACGCTGAGTTTTTCAACAGGAGAGGTGGCTTCCACTTCGTGGCGGCGCGGCGTTTCTTTCATAAAGTACATGACGATAGCCAGCAACAGTCCAATTCCACCCAGCGCATAAAAACAGCCACGCCAGCCGAGTATTGGCTCTAGATAGGCCACAACAAAGAGGCTTGTTGCCACCCCAATAGGTACGCCCATGTAGTACACGCCACTGGCAAAGCCCAGTCGCGAAGATGGAAAGCGGTCTGCTAATAAGGACATGGAAGTTGGTGTCATAATAGATTCGCCGACACCAATAAAGAGCCGTGGAATAGCCAAACTAACAAAGCCTTTGGCCATGCCGGATATAGCGGTCAAAACGCTCCAAAGCGCAAGACCAACGGCAATAAGGCGGGTGCGGTTGACGCGGTCGGCTAACACGCCCATTGCCAAACCTGCGACTGAATAGAAAACAATAAAGATCATGCCGGTAAGCCAACCAAACTGGGTATTGGTTAACCCCAGATCAGGCACGATCCAGTTGGCAAAGCTAGCCAACAATTGACGATCTACAAAGTTCATCACGTTGAGCAACGTGAGGAACATTAAAAAACCATAATCGCGTGCGGATGCACCTTCATTCTCTTCAGTCACTTCCATCCCCTCAGATGTTTCGAACCTAGAGATTAAATTACTTGAGCATTTCGATCCAGTGTAATACTGGGCGAGACGTACCCGTAGCCAGATGGCTTTGACAGCCAACATTGGCGGTAACAATGACCTGCGGATCTGCCGCCAACAGGTTCCCCAGTTTCAACTGTTTCAACGCTTCGCCGCGCGCATATTGCAACACCGAGTAGGTTCCTGCAGATCCGCAGCACAAATGACTGTCCGCAACAGGCACCAATGTATAGCCGGCATTTTCCAACAAGCCTTCAACCACACCGGTGATCTTTTGCCCGTGCTGCAAACTACAGGGCGGGTGCCATGCTATGGCCTGGCCCGGCTGCTTGGCCGCTAACGGTAAATTGGCCTGACTTAAATATTCGCTAATGTCATAGGTCTTGGCAGAGAGCGCGTGCGCCCGATCAGCGTACTCAGGATCGTCCGCCAATATCCGAGCGTAATCCTTCACTGTGACACCACAGCCAGAGGCGGTGGAAATAATGCCTTCCACTCCTCCTTCCACTCCTTCTCCCACTCCTCCTTCCAAAAAGGGAAACAAAGCATCCACATTTCGCCGAATAGCAGCGTTCGCTTTTGTTGAATCACCCAGGTGTAGGTCAAGGGAACCACAGCAACCTTCTTCAGGAGTCGTGACAACGCCAATTCCGTGACCATCTAACAGCGTGACCAAACCTTTATTCACTTCGCCGGTAGTGACTTGTTGCGCACAACCTTGCAGCAACAAAATCTTACGTGCATGGTTAGTCTGGCTGGGCTGGCTACTCAGCGTCTTACTGATCTGGGTCGGTACTTGGCTGGCTAAAGGTTTGGGCAGCAGCCACTTAAAGTAACGGCCAACATAGGACAGGGTGCGCAATATGCGGTGATCAGGAATAAGCCACTGCAAAAATAGACGCGTCAAACCCGCAACGCCAGGACGTGTTGGGCCTAATTCTTCTCGAGCAATTTCAACCAATTCGCCGTAGGCCACACCGGAAGGACAAGTGGTTTCACAGGCCCGGCAGGTTAAACAACGATCTAAATGTTGGGTGGCTCTGGCTATATTCGTACCCTCTTCCAACAATTCTTTAATGAGATATATACGCCCTCGTGGCCCGTCTAACTCATCACCAGACAGTTGATAGGTTGGGCAGGTGGCATTACAAAAACCGCAATGCACACAGCTGCGTAAAATTTCGTCGGCGCGCTGACCCCGACTGGTGGCAATAAACTCTGGGGGAAAATTAGTCTGCATGTTGCAGACTCATAGCGCTGCGGAAAATATTCTTGGGGTCAAAGGCGCGTTTCAGCTCATTCATATAGCGGCCCTGAACTGCATCAATTGGCATTTGCTCTCCCTTTGCCCAACACCACCCGCCAACACTTTTCGCATGCGCCTTAACTGCCGCTTCATCGGCATGCCGCAGCCAGCGCAAGCCACCCCCCCACTCAATAAGCAAATCTTCTGAGCTAAGCCAAGCACCAGGCAATGGCGCTGCACTTGGGACTACTAAGCGCCAAATCTTCTGAACGTCATCTTTTGGTTGAAAAAAGTCTACTCTGTGGTCACGAAGATCGGACCAAAAAGATCCATCAACTGTCTGTTGCATGGTCTCACCGCCAAGGGCAAGTTTTGCCCCAGCTACACCACTGGCGTGACCAGCTAACCGGAGATACAAAACCCCGCCTTGCCAACAAGTGCCCTGCAAGGGCAAATTTTGCTGCGCCAAGCGCAAACATTTTTTTTGTGCTTGCTCGGCGGACATTTGAAAAACCAGCGTAACTTGTTCTTGCCAACGAGGGTGGACGCGAATACTAATGCTGGCCAATACGCCAAGGTTGCCCCAAGCGCCGGCCTGTAAACGAGACACATCGTAACCCGCCACATTCTTCATCACCTGGCCGCCAAACTTTAAGTATTCGCCTTTGCCATTAACCAGTTCAACGCCCAAAATAGCATCGCGCACAGCGCCACTCCACGGGCGACCTGGGCCACTTAAGCCGGTAGCAACAACTCCGCCCAAGGTACCGCCAGCGTTATCGCCGACCATTACATCCGCTTTAACCGATTGGAATCTGGGGGGGTCGCAGGCAAGCATTTGATCTTCCGCTGCAAGCACACGATTAATTTCATCTAATGCTGTACCGGCTCGCGCGGTGATGACTAACTCTTCTGGCTGATAGGCCTGAATACCACTATGCCGCGTCACATCTAAGCGCTGAGTGTTATTCAAGTCGATCTCAGGAAGCCATGCACCTTTACTACCATGACCACAAATCACTAGACCCTGCTCAGCGGCGTAAGCGTTCTTAACAACTTCGGTGAATTGCGAACTTAAATCCCCAGACATCAGAAACGCTCCAGTTCAGGAAACGGCAAACGACCTTTGTGCACATGCATTCCACCCAACTCACCGCAGCGGGTCAGTGTTGGAATGCCCTTACCCGGATTTAAAATTCCGCTGGGGTCCATAGCATCTTTGATGCGAAAAAATTGATCCAACTCTTCTGCGGTGAATTGCACACACATGGTGTCTAGCTTCTCAACACCCACACCATGCTCACCAGTAACGGTGCCACCAGCAGCAACACAACACCGCAAAATTTCACTACCCATAGCCATGGCGTGGTCAGTTTGCCCTGGCACATTGGCATCAAACAAAATAAGCGGGTGCAAATTACCATCAGCGGCATGAAAGACATTAGCCACAGCCAAATCATAGGCCTTAGATAAGGTGTCGATTTGGGTGAGCACTTGGGCCAGCTTATGCCGAGGAATAGTGCCATCCATACAAATATAGTCTGGTGACAATCGCCCTACCGCCGGGAACGCAGATTTCCGCCCCTTCCATAATCTAGCTTGAGTTTGCGCATCATCGGCCTGATCTATTTGGTATGCGCCACAGGCTTGTAAATGACCTATCACTTGATGGGTCACCGCATCTAACTCAGCCGCAGCGCCGTCTAATTCAATAATCAAAATAGCGGCAGCATCTAGAGGATAGCCCGCGTGGGCAAACTGCTCGGCCGCTTCTACGGCTAGTTTGTCCATCATCTCCATGCCTGCGGGAATAATGCCCGCACCGATAATACTGGCAACCGCATTTCCGGCATCCGTCACTTGTCTAAAACCAGCCAGAATCACAGACTTTTTCTCAGGCTCGGGTAACAGAGCAACCGTGACTTCCGTAACTATACCCAGCATGCCTTCAGAGCCGCAAAGCAACGCAAGCATATCTAAACCGGGGTTATCGTACAGTGCACCACCAATTTCCATTACATCGCCGTCACTTGTCAGCACTCGCACACCCAATACATTGTGCACTGTAAGGCCGTATTTTAAGCAATGTACTCCGCCGGCGTTCTCAGCGACGTTACCGCCAATGCTACAAGCTATTTGCGAAGATGGGTCAGGCGCGTAATACATGCCATGGGGTTGAGCGGCTTGCGAGATAGCCAGGTTACGCACCCCGGGTTGCACCCGAGCGACTCGATTGTCTACATCAATGTGGAGAATTTTGTTCATTTTCGACAGGCCCAATACTACGCCGTCGTTGTGAGGACGCGCGCCACCAGATAAGCCTGTACCCGCACCTCGGGCAATAACCGATACTCCTTGTTCGCGGCAAATACGCATAATTGCCACCACCTGAGATTCTGTCTCGGGTAACACCACCACCCAAGGCATTTCACGAATGACCGTAAGACCATCTGTTTCATAGGGTCTAAGGCCAGGGCCGTCAGTGATTAAACATTCAGAAGGCAGCAAGGATTGCAGTTGTTGCAAAACCATCGCGTGATTTTTTGTATTTGAATTCATGCTGGGATTATGCAGCAAATCAACCTTCGGACTAAGCTCAATTAAGCGCTTTCTCTAGACAATCCATGACCAAAAATGCCGCCAAACCAATAAATAGGTCCCAATAGCTGGGCCAATTGGGTAAACCCTTGGCACAGAATAACGGACCGATCTCACTGGCTATAATAGCGCTAGCCAATTAATCTACCCCTAAGGTGCCACCCATCTTGGGGCTAGGGCGGTCGCTGCACATTGACCAAAACACGAGAGAAATGCATGAGTATTGAACAACGCATTAAAGATTTAGGCTTGATCTTGCCCAAACCCATGGATACAGCACACCTACCCTTTGACTTGGTCAGAATAGATGGCACGCACCTCTACCTATCCGGTCATGTACCCACCGACGCCGAAGGTAGAATGAGTAAAGTACTTGGTAAAGTGGGCGCAGAAATAGACCCCGAACAAGCCAAGCAAATTGCCAGACAGGTGGCACTAGGACTTATCGCCAGCATCAAGGCGAGTATTGGTAATTTGGATCGTGTTGCCAGTTGGCTGCGGGTTTTTGGTATGGTCAACACCGCACCCGGCTTCAATCAATTGCCGGGGGTCATCAATGGCTGCTCCGAGCTTATTTTGGAGGTCTTTGGCCCCGAGGTTGGCGCGCATAGTCGCTCAGCAGTGGGCATGGCGGAACTACCCTTTAACGTACCTGTAGAAATAGAAGCAGAGGTCAGAATTAAATTATGAATTATCAAATCGTCAATGCACGCATCGTTAATGAAGGCACCATTACTGAAGGCAATGTTGTCATAGAAGGCGAACGCATAAAGGGCATTAATATCCCTGCACCTGAGAATTGCGAAACCATAGATGCCAAAGGCGCCTACTTAATGCCGGGTATGATCGATGACCAAGTGCATTTTCGCGAGCCAGGCCTAGAACACAAAGGCACCATTGCCACAGAATCTGCTGCGGCAGTGGCGGGCGGCATTACCAGTTATATGGAGATGCCCAACTGTAATCCGCTGACTATTTCTCAAG
>CAJJAQ010000212.1 GCA_905182095.1 uncultured Pseudomonadales bacterium
GACTTCGCCAAGTTTCTGGGTTGATCAACATCTGTACCCTTATGCACTGCGACATGGTAGGCCAATAACTGAAGGGCAACGGTATAAGCAATCGGCGCTAAGAAAGTATTCACTTTGGGTAACGAGACGATGCGAACACCTGACTCAGGTTTGAAAGAGCTACCAACCTCAGCAAACACCAAGAGCTCGCCGCCGCGAGCGCGGACTTCGTGTAAGTTAGATTCGAGTTTTTCCAGCAATTCGTCGTTTGGTGCTACGGCAACGACCGGCATTCTCTCATCTACTAACGCCAATGGTCCGTGCTTGAGTTCGCCAGCAGCATAACCTTCCGCATGGATATACGAAATTTCCTTCAGCTTTAGTGCGCCTTCCATGGCGATGGGGAAGAGGCTGCCGCGTCCCAAAAAGAGAGAATGATTTTTATCAACAAATCTCTCTGCTTCCACAGCAATGGCGTCATCCAGAAAGAGTATGCTTTCGATCAATTCAGGGAGCTTGTGTAGGGCTTCGACAATACTTTGTTCTTTGCCCGAATTATTGGCATTGCGCCTGCCGAGTAACATTGATAATAGAAGCAGATCCACTAACTGCGCTGTAAATGCTTTTGTAGATGCTACGCCGACTTCTGTGCCAGCATGCAACATAAAGGAAAAATCGCTTTCTCTGACAATTGATGACGTAGCTACGTTGCAGATGGTAAGAGTGGCTAAAAACCCAGAGTCTTTTGCTTTGCGCAACGCCGCCAAGGTGTCTGCTGTCTCACCAGATTGTGAAAGCGTAACAAAAAGAGATTTCTTTGAGTGCGCAACTTTGCGATAGCGAAATTCACTGGCTATCTCAACCTGACAGGGTATGTCCGCCAGTTCTTCAATCCAGTAGCGAGCCACACTTGCAGCGTAGAAACTTGTACCACAAGCAACAATCGTTATTGCTTCAACGTCGTCTAATACAGCGGAGATACCTAAACCGAGGGCCTCTTCAAGGACTGAAGTTTTACCAATCCTTCCTTCTAACGTATCTAGTACAACCTGCGGCTGCTGGAAGATTTCTTTTTGCATGAAGTGCCTGTAGTTGCCGCGCTCAATGTCAGATACACCAACTTTGACTTCAATGCTTTCTCTCACCACAGTTTCGTCGTCTATATTCCAAAAATCTAAACTATCCGCTTTGACGTCGACCAAATCGCCTTCTTCTAAAAAGATAAATCGGTCGGTGACAGCGTTCAAGGCCAAAACATCTGACGCAACATAGTTTTCATCTATACCTTCACCCACTACTAACGGGCAACCCAAGCGAGCGGCAATTATTTGCTTTGGGAATAGAGGGCTGATCACTGCAATAGCGAAAGCACCTTCTAAGCGCTTAACGGCAGCCCTAACCGACTCTAGAAGATTATGACCTTGTTCAAGAAAACTATCGATGAGATGAACGACTACCTCCGAATCAGTGTCTGAAGAAAAAACATAGCCACTGGTTTTAAGTTCTTCACGCAGGACGTTGTGATTTTCGATAATTCCATTGTGCACAAGGCTTACGCGTTGACCTGACGAATGAGGGTGGGAATTGGCTTCGTTAACTATGCCATGGGTTGCCCAACGCGTGTGTGCAATACCGGTATGACCGAGTATTGGCTGTTCTTCCATTGCTTGAAGTAGATTCTGTACTTTGCCGGCCCTGCGACACACGTTGAGATCGCCGGCAGTGTCGATGACTGCCACGCCAGAAGAATCGTAGCCCCGATACTCTAGTCGCTGTAAACCTTGCAATAAGATCGGGGGAATATTTCTACCTGCTACTACGCCAACAATCCCACACATATTCAGTTTTTCCTAAGTTTGCCAATGCTTTTACTAAGCGGGATGCGGAAAACCCCTTTCGTTTGATCATTGACGAATTTTTTTACACACTTTCTCGATGGCCCGAAACCTTGGTCTTCAAGAGCAAATTGTCTATTTTTTTGATTTTACCGGAGGGGTCCAGCCTGTAATATTGCGCTGCTTACCGCGCCCTACTGCTAACTCACTGTCAGCGACTGCTTTAGTAATGGTTGATCCTGCCGCAATAAAAGCTTCATCTCCAATATGCAGCGGTGCAACGAGGGTAGAATTAGTACCAACAAAAACATCGCGCCCAATTACTGTTGGATGTTTATTTCTTCCATCGTAATTACAGGTAACGGTACCTGCGCCAATATTACAGTCAGGGCCGATTGTCGCATCTCCAAGGTATGCAAGATGGCCTGCTTTGACGCCTGCGGACAATTTCGACTTCTTCACTTCAACGAAATTACCAATTTTTACACCGCGGCCTAACTCTGTCCCAGGTCTAATACGGGCAAAGGGGCCAAGCTCACAACCGCCCGCTACAACCGCGCCTTCGACCACGCTATTAGGTTTTACTTGTACACCGTCACCTAAAGTACTGTCGGAAATGACGCTATTCGGACCAATATAAACGTTGTCGCCAAGCGTTACGTCGCCTGTGAACACGACGTTGATATCGATAAAGCAGTCTTGCCCAATATTCAGGGTTCCGCGAATATCAACCCGACTGGGGTCTGCGACAGACAGCCCCTGAAGCATTAGGTCTTCGACCTGCTGGTGTTGATAAACCCTTTCGAGCTCTGCGAGCTGAATCCGGTCGTTGACGCCTTTGACCTCATCCGGGGACGCTGCAAAAATGCCGTCGACATACACCGAATCTGCAACCGCCATAGCAATCACATCCGTTAGATAGTACTCACCCTGCTGGTTGTTCGGCTCAACTTTATTCAGCCAGCCATGAAGAAGCTCAGTAGGTGCGGCAAGAATACCGGAGTTGATTTCGCGAATTTGTCTTTCATCTGGGCTCGCATCTTTGAATTCAACGATCCGTTGAATAGCCCCTTCATCATCTCGAACAATGCGTCCAAGTTGTGCGGGATCAGCGAAGACTGCGGTAACTAATCCCACGCGCCCTTTAGTGGCACTGGCTATTGCGGCTTCTAGAGTTTGTGGTTGTATCAGAGGCACATCGCCGTAAACCACAAGGGTCACAGCGCTCGCTGGCAAAGCATCCACAGCTACCTGCACTGCGTGGCCGGTACCTTTTTGTTCGAATTGGTCAATGCGTTGAATACGCGGGTCAATTTTATTGATTTGAACTTCTATAGCATCGGCTTGATGACCTAAAACCACACCCACTGATGCAGGCTGCAAACTTAGCGCGGCGTCTAAAACGTGGGAAATCATTGGAATGCCACCAATGGTATGGAGGCCCTTCGCGCGTTGCGAGCGCATTCGTGTGCCCTTGCCGGCAGCAAGGACAATGATATTTATTTGCATCTAAAATCTCATGATCGGGGCCCAGGCCATGTGCTTAGACGCTTAATTTGGCATCTTATCTTGATACCCTGATTAACGCCTGCGTCTGCGTAATTCCTCTAAAGTTCTTAGCTGAGCAAGGGACTCGGACATTATGGTTGCTGCGGAGACAAAATCTTCTTCAGAATTTTTGTCATCCATAGTGCGCTCTGCTGCAGCTCGTGCTTCTTCGGCTTGAGCCTCATCGAGGTCTTCCGCACGAATAGCTGTATCGGCAAGTAATGTCACAAAGCCTGGCTGCACTTCAAGAAACCCACCTGACGCATAGAAAATATGCTCAGTGCCGTCTTCTAAATGCAAAGTTACAGCCCCAGGATTGATACCAGTCAGCAACGGTGCGTGACCCGGGGTAATCCCAAGTTCACCAATTGTGCCTCGAACAGAAAGTGATTGAATGCTACCGGAGAAAAGCGATTGCTCCGCACTAACAATTTCACATTGCATATTTGCCACTATACTATTTCCCTGTTTTTACAACGATGGACGAGAAAAACAAAGACTTAGAGAGTCTTTGCTTTTTCAACAGCGTCTTCGATGCCGCCGACCATATAAAACGCGTCTTCTGGCAGATCGTCGTACTCGCCATCAAGAATCGCTTTAAAGCTGCGTACTGTTTCTTCACGACTTACGAATTTACCGGTATTACCAGTAAACTGCTCGGCAACGAAAAATGGTTGGGAGAAGAACTTCTGAACTTTACGTGCTCGATAAACCAACTGCTTATCTTCTTCTGACAATTCATCCATGCCCAAAATGGCAATGATGTCTCGTAGTTCCTGATAACGCTGCAGCACCTGCTGTACGTCCTGCGCAACTTTATAGTGCTCTTCACCAACAACTAAAGGATCTAGCTGACGACTTGTGGAATCAAGTGGATCGACCGCAGGGTAAATACCTAAGTCAGTAATCGCTCTAGACAATGTAACAGTTGAGTCTAAGTGAGCGAATGTTGTCGCAGGAGATGGATCAGTTAAGTCATCCGCTGGTACATATACCGCTTGTACAGAAGTGATAGATCCTGCCTTTGTGGTGGTAATACGTTCTTGTAACACACCCATTTCTTCAGCAAGTGTTGGTTGGTAACCAACCGCCGAAGGCATACGACCTAGCAACGCTGAAACTTCTGTTCCCGCTAATGTGTAACGGTAGATGTTATCAACGAACAATAATACGTCACGACCTTCATCACGGAACTGTTCAGCCATGGTTAAACCAGTCAACGCTACGCGTAGGCGGTTTCCTGGAGGCTCGTTCATCTGACCGAAAACCAATGAAATCTTGTCTAATACGCCGGCTTCTTCCATTTCATAGTAAAAGTCGTTGCCTTCTCGAGTACGTTCACCCACACCGGCGAAAACCGATAGGCCTGAGTGCTCAATAGCAATGTTTCGAATAAGTTCAAGCATGGTTACTGTCTTACCAACACCTGCACCACCGAATAGCCCAACTTTACCGCCTCGAGCGAACGGACAGATAAGGTCGATGACCTTAATGCCGGTCTCGAGAACTTCGTTGCCACCAATTTGGTCTTCGTATGCCGGCGCCTTACGGTGGATCGGCATATGCGTTTTAGCGTTGACTGGACCTTTTTCATCAATTGGCCTTCCCAGTACGTCAACAATGCGACCTAAAGTTTCTTCACCCACTGGCACAGTGATAGGTGCGCCGGTATTAGTCACTTCTAAGCCTCTAGACAGACCATCGGAAACGCCCATAGCAATTGTACGAACAATGCCGTCGCCCAACTGCTGCTGAACTTCTAGGGTTAGGCCATTTCCAGTAACGGAAAGTGCATCATAAATTTTCGGGACATTATCCCGATCAAATTCCACATCGATGACAGCGCCGATGATTTGTACGATTTGACCACTACTCATTTCTAGCCTCTTTATATCTCGATTATCTTTTCGAAAGTCCGTGGGGGAGCTTATACAGCTGCTGCGCCACTGACGATTTCAGCAATTTCCTGGGTAATTGCCGCTTGTCTTGCGTTGTTATAGATCAGCTGTAGCTCATCTATCAGTTTCGCTGCGTTCTCGGTCGCATTTTTCATCGCGATCATCTTTGCAGCCTGCTCACATGCACCGTTCTCTACTACCGCCTGGAAAACCTGGGACTCTACAAAACGTAGGATTAGTCCTTCAATTAGCTGACGAGCATCGGGTTCATAAATATAGTCCCAGCGATGCTGATAACTATCATCTTCCGTAGGATCCAAAGGCAGTATCTGACGCACAACGGGCTTCTGCGTCATTGTGTTTTCAAATTCATTGCTGGCGAGATAAAGACGATCAATTTTGCCGTCAGCATACGCTTCAAGCATTACTCTGATGCCACCAATTAAGTCAGCCAGCGCTGGTGCTTCGCCCACATCGTTCATTACGGAAACTATGTTGCCACCAATTGAACGAAAGAACGGTGCGGCCTTATTACCAATAACACCAAGATCACACTCAATGCCCTTAGCGTCACATTCCGCAATCTGCTTAACTACCGAGCGAAACAAGTTCACGTTCAGACCACCACATAAACCACGGTCTGATGAAACGATAATAAATCCCACGCGTTTCACTTCGCGCTCTTGCATGAACGGGTGGCGATATTCAGCATTAGAGTTGGCTAAATGACTGATCACGCTACGAATGCGCTCACTATAGGGCTTACCCTGACGCATTTTGTCTTGGGTACGTCGCATCTTACTCGCCGCAACCATCTGCATAGCACTGGTGATCTTCTGTGTGTTTTGCACACTTCCGATCTTATTTTTAATTTCCTTACCAACGGCCATTATCTATCCTCGTAGGCTCAGTAGGCCTGAGTTGCCTTGAACTTTTCGATTAGCTCACGCAGTGTTGCAACGACGTCGTCGTTATAAGCACCCGTAGTATTCGTGCTTTCTACGAATTCTGCATATTCAGAATTCATGAAGCTCAACAATGCTTCTTCGAAATCCAAAACCTTATCGATTGGTACATCTTCAAGATAGCCTTCGTTAGCTGCGAAAAGTACAGTGCCCATTTCAGCAACAGACATTGGCGCAAACTGCTTTTGCTTCATCAGTTCTGTCACACGTTGCCCGTGCTCTAGCTGACGACGAGTAGCATCATCAAGATCTGAGGCAAACTGCGAGAAAGCAGCCAATTCGCGGTACTGGGCCAAAGCCATCTTAATACCACCAGAAATCTTCTTCATGAATGGCACCTGAGCCGATCCACCAACTCGAGATACTGAAATACCTGGGCTCATCGCAGGGCGAAGGCCAGAGTTAAAGTTTTCAGTCTCCAAGAAAATTTGACCATCGGTGATTGAAATCACGTTGGTTGGTACAAACGCAGATACGTCACCAGCCTGTGTTTCAATAATGGGTAGTGCGGTTAACGAACCGGTCTTACCTTTCACAGCACCTTTTGTATGCTTTTCAACGTAAGCAGCGTTTACTCGGGCTGCGCGCTCTAAAAGACGAGAGTGCAAATAGAAGACGTCGCCAGGATAAGCTTCACGACCGGGTGGGCGCTTAAGCAATAGTGAAATTTGACGGTATGCCCATGCTTGCTTGGTCAAATCATCATAAATAATCAACGCATCTTCGCCGTTGTCACGGAAGTATTCGCCGATAGCGCACCCTGAATAAGGAGATATAAACTGCATGGCTGCCGGGTCAGCGGCACCCGCTGCAACAACAGTGGTGTACTCCATGGCGCCATGCTCTTCCAAGGTACGAACGATGTTCGCAATGGTTGACATTTTTTGGCCGATGGCAACATAAACGCACTTAATACCACTAGTTTTTTGGTTAATGATTGCGTCAATTGCGATAGCTGTTTTACCGATCTGACGGTCACCAATGATCAACTCGCGCTGGCCGCGGCCAACTGGAACCATGGCATCAATACATTTGAAGCCAATTTGTACTGGCTGATCTACCGATTGACGTTCAATTACACCCGGCGCAACTTTTTCAATTGGTGATGTTTCTTTAGCGCCTAAAGGCCCTTTGCCATCAATTGGGTTACCTAAAGAGTCAACAACACGCCCCAAAAGCTCTGGGCCAACGGGTACTTCTAGAATGCGACCAGTGCAACGAGCAGTCATGCCTTCGGTCAACTGACCATACTCACCAAGAACAACAACACCTACAGAGTCGCGCTCTAGGTTCAAAGCCATGCCATAAAGGCCGCCGTCAAATTCGATCATTTCGCCGTACTGAGCATCTGCTAAGCCGTGGATTCTGACAATACCGTCAGAAACGCCAACGATTGTTCCTTCGTTTTTCGCTTCTGCTTTGATATCAAGGCCCTGAATCCTGCTCTTGATGATTTCACTGATTTCCGATGGATTCAGTTGCTGCATTTTAGCTTCCTTTTAAATCTTATTTCGTTTCGCGGTGCGCTACGCTTGCACCAACGTATCAACCAACTTAGCCAGACGTCCCTTTACAGAGCCATCAATCACAATATCTCCAGCTCGAATAATCGCGCCGCCAACTAAACTGGCATCGACCGTGGCTTCTATTGTTATGTCTTTATTGAATTTGGCATGCAGTGCTTTGCGCAAAGATTCGCTTTGGCTAGCAGTAAGTTCGTAGGCTGAAGTCACCTGGACCTCAATGCTTCGTTCCTCTTCGGCACGCAGTGCTTCAAATTGATCACGCACATCGGTGATTAGTTCTAAGCGATTGTGTTCAGCTAGAGATTGTAGAAATGCACGACCTTGATCAGTAATTTCTTCTGCACAAATCTCAGCTAATTTTGCTGCTTTATCAGATGCCGCAAGATCCGGACTACTCAATAGATCTTTAACAGTATGCTGCTGGGATGTGGTATCTAGTACCGCTAATACACCAGACCATTGAGCTAGCGTGCCTTCGCTTTTCGCAAGGCCAAAAACCGCATTCGCATAGGGTCTAGATATGGTTGCTAGTTCTGCCATGTTCTATAGCTCTGCCGCTAACTTATCAAGCATTTCACCGTGCTTTGCAGCATCGATGTTGTCTTGCAATACTTTTTCAGCGCCGATAATAACTAAGCTCGCCACTTGGCTACGCAAAGTTTCCTTGGCTCGATTAATCTCTTGATCGATTTCTGCTTTGGCAGAATCAATAAGACGCTGCCCTTCAGTTCGCGCGTCTGTCTTAGCTTCTTCAACGATCTGACTCGCCCGACCGCGGGCTTGTTCAATAATCGCTGAGGCTTCCTGCTTAGCTGCACCCATTTCCTGCTCAGCATTAGATGCTGCTTGGGCGAGCTTTCTATCAGCTTCTTCAGAAGCTTGAAGTCCAGCAGCGATGGCTTCTTGGCGCTCGCGCATAGCGGCACCGATAAGCGGCCAGATGTACTTCATACAAAACAAGACAAATATAACAAATGTTATACTTTGACCTAGTAGAGTTGCGTTTAGATTCATCGCTCTTCTCTTATAAAATTATTTACTTTTTGCTGCCCAACTCGTTTAGCACCCGCCAACGTATCTCGCCCTATAGCTAGGTTTGTCCCTAGCTCGGTCTTACTAGACCGGTAGAGCCAGCTTCGCTGACTCTTACAGTTCGAAACTCGTTAACTATACAAACGAGTAAAAACAATCTGCCTTATGCAGCTACAGCAAAAATAACGTACAAGCCGATACCTACAGCAATCATAGGAACAGCATCAACTAAGCCCAATACGATGAATAGTTGCGTACGAAGCATTGGCAAAAGTTCAGGTTGGCGAGCAATACCTTCGAGGAATTTACCACCTAACACGCCTACACCAACGGCAGCCCCTACAGCGCCTAGTCCCATCATTAGACCACCAGCGATAAACAATAGTCCTGTAAGTTCCATTTCTACTCCAATTTACAATTTAAATTTAGCGGCTTGGCCGCACTCAGCCTTCTTCCAGAGACTTATCTATCAATGCTCATCCGCATCATGTGCCTGTGCCAGGTACACAATGGTCAAAACAGAGAAAATGAATGCTTGCAGGGTTATCACGAGAACGTGGAAAACCGCCCATACCCACTGCAAAGCACCACCGAAAACAAAAAACACAATGCCGCCGCCAAACATCAGGGCAATCAAAATGAATATCATTTCACCGGCATACATGTTGCCAAACAAACGCAAACCGAGAGACAACGGCTTGGCAATCAGCGAAACGAACTCAAGTACAAAGTTGACTGGAATAGCAAAAACCGACGGGAAAGGGTGCAGTGTCAGCTCTTTCAGGAAGCCCATGCCACCTTTGCACTTAATGCTGTAATAAATAATCAAGACAAAAACTGAAAGCGCCATTGACATGGTGATGTTCGGATCAGTAGAGGGCACCACCTTCATGTGAGAGACGCCAGCCAATGAAGCAAGTTCCGGTATCCAGTCTACAGGAAGTAAGTCCATAGCGTTCATAAGGAACACCCAGACAAATATTGTCAACGCAAGAGGCGCTATAAGGTCATTTTTATGTTGGAAGATGCTTTGCGTGGTTTCCTCGATGAACTCGACCACCATTTCAACAAAGTTCTGCAAGCCGCCCGGGACACCGGCAGTGGCATTAACCGCTGCAGTGCGGAATAACACGCAAAAGACTAAACCGAGAAAGATCGACCAAACCATGGAGTCGACATTAAGCGACCAAAAACCCATTTGGGCAGCTTCGGCAGCACTGTGGGCAAAACCCCAACTACCATCCGTGTGCTGACCATACGTTAGGTTGGTCAAGTGATGCTGAATATACTCAGCTGTCGTCTTAGCTTCACTGCTCATTAATATTCGACCTTTTGGCTACGCATCTTACGTGCGCGGCTTCTATATTTATTCGATGCTACTTGCGTTCTTTTGCCTCTTCCGCAGAAGGTGTTGCTACCGACAGCGTTCTTAGCGGCTAACTGGCCAAATCATTGAACCAAGCGTTAGCTCAATACTTCATCTTACTTCTATACCCGACTGGATGTTTCCAGCTGTCTATTGTCAATCTTACGATTGCGCCTTGCTAATTGGAACTGTCCAATTTGAAAACAGGCGCAAGTGCCAGTAGATAACTTACTTGTACGATCACTAAGCTAGAAAAGAAGCCAAGTGGTTGCACTTGCAAAAACACCAAAGCCACCACCATTAATAAACAGGTGGTTACCGTCTTTACCACCCCTTGAGCCAAAATGCGCACTGGGTTAGTGGTTCTACTATTACTCCAGGCCAAATAGGCACTAGGTAAAATTATCGTTAACGCGCCAATAAGCGCTGCATAACTTTGCGCAACGTCTAGACCAAGGAAACCTAAGCTAGCCACGGCACCGATAAGTAGCTGTAATTGGATCACCAAAACATGGCGCTCTCGAGCAAATATCAGACGTTTCGCGGCGCGTAGTATAGGGATGGCGGCGCTACCATTCAATTAGAATTCACCGAAATATCAGTCAGATAGACTAAAGTGCGACAAAACACCGTCTAATTCTTCTAAAGTAGAGTACTTAATAACCAGTTCACCGCGCCCACTCTTACCGTGTCTAATATTCACCTGGGCACCCAAGTGATCCATTAACTTGCGTTCTAGGCGCTGGGTGTCGGCATCTTTCACAGGTTTTGCTTTAGGTGTACTGCCTTGTTCTTGGAGTATCTTGCGCACCAACGCCTCGGTTTCTCTAACCGACAGTTGGTCATCGGCGACTTTGAGGGCTGCTTGGTCCTGTGCGGTGCTTGTTAGTCCGAGCAATGCCCGACTATGGCCCATTTCTAACTTACCATCTTCTAATAGCTCTCGTGCTACAGAGCCTAAGCTCAATAAGCGCAAGCTGTTCGCAATAGCCGCGCGAGATTTACCCACAATATCTGCCACTTCTTGCTGAGTGAGTTCAAATTCGTTGCGTAATCGCTCCAAACCTACAGCTTCTTCTAATGCATTAAGGTCTTCACGCTGAATATTTTCCACCAAAGCAATGGCCGAAGCTTCACGGTCACTGACCTGTTTATTGATAACCGGTATTTTCGTCAAACCGGCCAGCTGTGCAGCACGCCAGCGGCGTTCGCCAGCTATCAACTCGTACCCACCTTGCGCAATAGGGCGCACAACAATGGGTTGCAGCAGGCCTTGATTTTTAATCGACTGAGCTAAGTCTTGCAGCGCACTCGGTTCAAACCATTTTCTAGGTTGGAAAGGGCTGGCTTTAATTTGATCTATATCAAGCTCGAGGCTAGCGGATGAGCCAGCGGTTGGCTGGTTAGTCGCTGACGTGGCCATTGCACTAGACATTGCGCCTTGTGATAGCAGGGCACTTAACCCTTTGCCTAAACGTTTTTTACTCATTGTCCGTCCGAATAACCTAATAAATAGAGTTGTTGTTATTGCGCTGCGTGCCGCTTACGCAATTCGCCGGCCAATGCTTGATAAGCCACAGAGCCCCGGGATGACTTATCATATATCAAGACCGGCAGACCGTGACTTGGCGCCTCTGCTAAGCGTACATTCCGCGGTACCACAGTACGAAAAACACTTTCACCGAAATATTGCAGCAATTGCCGCGATACGTCTCTGGTTAAACTATTGCGTGGGTCATACATGGTTCTGAGTAACCCATCTATCTGCAAGTTAGGATTTGCGTGACTACGGATACCCTCTACGGTGTCCAGTAGCGCAGACAAGCCCTCCAGCGCATAGTATTCACATTGCATTGGAATCAATACGCCGGTGGCAGAAATCAACGCATTAACTGTAAGTATGTTGAGTGACGGTGGGCAGTCGATAATCACATAGTCATAGTTATAACAGTCTAGGCCTATGCGTTCTTTCAGAAGGAATTCACGCTTATCCATCTGCAACAAGGCAACTTCTGCTGCAGTTAATTCTATATTTGCTGGCATCACATCATACAGGGCTGTGGAAACCTGCTTTATTTGCGCGAAATCTGCATTTTGCATGAGCCAATCATAAATGCTGACTTCCAGTTCTTGCTTATCTACGCCACTTCCCATCGTCGCGTTGCCTTGTGGGTCGAGATCGACGAGCAAGACTTTACAGCCCTGTGCCGCCAACGACGCACTCAGGTTGACGCTGGTAGTAGTTTTACCGACGCCACCTTTTTGATTTGCAATCGCGATAACTTTGTTCATTTACTCTCTAATCTTCAGCACTACGCTGCAATATGCATAAAAAGTGCGGTTGCTCTAGGCCGGGAATAAGACAGCTTATTTTCTCCGCGGTATAGCCTAACCCAATTTCGTCAACAGTATCTGCCACTGTTTCTTCGCTGTTTTTTTCGTTTTCGAGGGGGTCTTGCAGCTCAACCTGAGCGCTTTCAAACACAATAACCCTGCCACCCTTTGCTAAATAAGGCTCAACCATCGGCCACAACACAGGTGCTGGTGCTACGCCTCTTGCAAGGATCGTATCAAAACACTGGTCGGTAAAAGCCTGCTTTGCGAGGTTGCGCTCTTCAAGATTGACATTAGATGTCTGTAATTCGCGATTGGCCATATGTAAGAATCTAATTCGCTTGGCCATTCGATCACACAGCGTATAGGTTCTATTTGGGTCAACGATCGCTAATGGCATGCCCGGCAAGCCCGGGCCAGTTCCTACATCTAAAACGCTATTGCCATGCAAGAAGGGCAGAACGCTCAAGCTGTCTAAGAGGTGTCTTGGCAATAGGCGATTAATGTCACGCCGAGAGATCAAGTTCATGCCCTTATTCCATCGCACGAGTAAGTTTGCGAAATCATTTAGCTTAGACAAATTGTCAGGATGAATATCTAGGTTTAGGTCTAGGCCTTTTACGCCTTCTACTAAACTGTCTAAGGTAATATTCAGAGGGATAACGCCTTTTTTGGGGTTTTTGCCAATGCTTTGGCATGTATCAGTAGTATGGATAATGCAGCTGGGGTAATGCCTGGGATGCGCGCAGCTCTAGCCAGCGAATCGGGTTTGTGGTGTTGTAACTTTTGCTTCAACTCATTAGATAGGCCGTCGAGTTGAGAAAAATCCATATCGTCAGGTAACAACATGCCTTCATGTCTACGAATTTTCAGAATTTCTTCGTCCTGCCGCTTTATGTAGCCGGCGTATTTTGTTTCGATTTCTAACTGCTTCAACGCTTGTGCATCTGCATGGGTATCGCCGTTTTCTTCTGACAACGAAAGGTTTAATGCATTGGAAATTTTCTCGCTGTTTATTTCCGGTCTACGCAATGCTTCTTCTAAGGTTGTTTCTTTACGCAAACTTAAGTCCAGTTTTTGATCTAAGTCGCTTCCCGGCAAAATGCAGGTGCCCTTAAATTGTTTGCGAAATTCTTCAACGCGGCGCAACTTTTCCTCGAAATGCATGCGTCGTGGCGCCCCGACCAAGCCAAACTCTATGCCCATGGGAGTAAGTCGCTGATCTGCGTTATCTTCTCTCAGACGCAACCTAAACTCAGCTCGGCTAGTGAACATTCGATAGGGCTCTGTGGTACCTAAATTAATTAGGTCATCAACTAAAACCCCTATGTAGGCTTCATCTCGACGAGGCTCCCAAGGCGATTTATCTTGGCATTTTCGCGCCGCATTTATCCCAGCCAATAGGCCTTGGGCGCCAGCTTCTTCATAACCCGTTGTGCCATTAATTTGGCCAGCAAAAAACAGTCCCGCTATCGCTTTTGTTTCTAACGAGTGGTTTAAATCTCTCGGATCGAAGTAATCGTACTCAATGGCATATCCGGGGCGCGAAATATGCGCATTGGCGAACCCTTGCATGGACCGTACAAACTGAATTTGCACATCGAAGGGTAGGCTGGTTGAAATACCGTTAGGGTAAAGTTCAGTCGTATTAAGCCCCTCGGGTTCAATAAAAATCTGATGGCTTGATTTATCGGCAAAACGCACGACTTTGTCTTCAATACTAGGGCAGTACCTTGGTCCAACGCCTTCAATGGCGCCACTGTACATTGCCGACCGACCCAAATTGTCTTTTATTATTTGATGCGTATTTTCATTGGTATAAGTGATATGACAGCTAACTTGCTTCGGATGATAACTGCGCTTACCCATTGAAGACATCACAGGCCTGGGTTCATCGCCCAACTGGCTTTCCAGTTCACTAAAATCAACGCTGCGGCCGTCAATTCTCGGCGGCGTTCCTGTCTTTAGACGACCAACTCTGAACGGTAAGGCGCGCAGTCTTTCTGCTAAAGCAATTGAGGGGGGGTCTCCCGCGCGGCCGCCGGATTGCTGCTGGTCACCGATATGGATCTTGCCACCAAGGAAGGTGCCTGTGGTCAAAACAACGGTTTTGGCGTTAAAAATTAGGCCCATCTGGGTTTCGCAACCAACAACCACGCCATTTTCGACAACCAGGTCCACTACAGATTGTTGAAACATCTGTAAATTAGCTTGGTGTTCAAGAATTTCTCGAACAGCGTTTTTGTATAAAGTTCGGTCTGCCTGCGCTCGAGTAGCTCTGACCGCAGGTCCCTTACTAGAATTAAGAACCCTAAAATGAATGCCGGCTTGATCTGTCGCTAAACCCATAACGCCATCTAGCGCGTCAATTTCTGCGACTAAGTGACTTTTACCAATGCCTCCGATTGCCGGATTACAGGACATTTGACCCAAGGTTTCTATGCTCTGGGTGAGTAACAGCGTTTTTGCGCCCATACGCGCAGATGCCGCAGCGGCTTCGGTTCCAGCGTGGCCACCGCCAATTACGATGACATCAAATTGTTCTGGGTAATGCATACCTATGAATACTCACGGCTGCTAAGGGCGCAGTAGTATAGTGCTTAGTCTGGGGATTGGAAGATCTTGTTGTGTCCAATTATTTGGTCTAATTGTCACTGTATTGCCAAATTATTTGCCAATACAAAATTCTGCAAAGATTTTCCCTAATAAATCGTCCGGCGTGACGGTACCGGTAACCTCACCCAAACGTTGGTGGGCTATGTAAAGTTCTTCTGCGATAAACTCAGCGCCAAGGTTCTCGGTTAGCGCTGCCGCCGCTGCGTTTACCTTAACCAAGGTGTCTTGGATAATCAGAATATGCCGTTGTCGCGCAGCGAAAGGAACGTTTTCTTGACCAAAGCCAACGCTCTCTTGAATGGCTTTTTTTAGAACATCTAAGCCTTCCCCGGTCTTTGCCGATACTCTGACATTGGCAATGCCTTGCGGAAAATCTGCAACGGCACTCAAATCAGATTTATTGATCACGACAAGAACATTCTTTGCTCCATCGTCAGATGTTGGGTCCATAGAGACTTGAAGTAAATCTAAATTACGCGTTAGTTCCGAAGTATTTGCTTGTGCAGCTAACTCATCCGCCGCGGCAATATATAAAGTTAAATCTGCTTCACTCGCCTGTGCTTTGGCTCGAGCAATACCGATTTTTTCCACTTCATCGTTACTCTCGCGCAAACCCGCCGTGTCGACCAAGCGGATGGGCAAACCACCTATAACTAAATCGACTTTAAGTAAGTCTCTGGTTGTACCTGGCACATTAGTCACAATAGCGGCTTCTTCGCCGGCCAGCGCGTTCAATAAACTCGATTTGCCCACATTGGGTGCACCAATAAGCGCCACTGAAATCCCTGAGTTAATCAACCGGCCTTGGTTGGCTTGGACCAATATTGCTTCTAAAGAGGTAATAGTCTTGGCTATATCTTCTGCAACTCTCGCTTCTTGAAGAATTTCGATATCTTCTTCAGGGAAGTCTATTGCAGCTTCAACCCGCACACGCATATTCGCAATGTCTAAGGCAATTGCCGTAATCATTTCTGAAAAGGCGCCCTTCAACGTGTTCAACGCAGCTTTAGACGCAGCAATGGAGGTAGATGAAATTAGATCGGCAACGGCCTCAGCTTGAGCAAGGTCCAATTTACCGTTCATGAAGGCCCGTTCGCTAAATTCTCCAGGACGAGCCAATCTAGCGCCGCGATGACACAAAGCATTTAAAATTCGGTGTTGAATTATCGGTCCGCCATGTCCCTGCAACTCAACAACATCTTCACCGGTAAAAGAGTTTGGCCCAGGGAACCAAAGTGCTAAGCCGTTGTCTAACAGTTCTTCCGCGTCAAAGAAATCGGTATAGACAGCGGTTCGAGAAATTAACGGCTTGCCACATAGTTGCGTAGCAATTTCAAATGCACCCTGACCGGATAAACGCACAATACCCACACCGCCTTGTCCCGGTGGCGTAGCAATGGCACAAATTAGATCATTGTTTAACGCCTGATTTGTCTCCATCACGAAACTCAGAGTTGCCGTTGTTGCAGCATAGGCTTGCTAACTACAGTGTTAAACGTCGCTAAAATGCAAGCCGAGGCTTTAGGCACGTTCACTTTCCACTTTTTTGTAGATATAAGTTTGCTGGGCAATGGACAACAGGTTATTCACTAACCAATATAAAACTAGCCCTGCTGGGAAGAATAAGAACAATACGGTGAACATGATGGGCATAAGCTTCATCATTTTGACCTGCATTGGATCGCCAACCTGAGGGTTAAGAGATTGCATTAAGTAGGTACTAGCGCCCATCAACAACGGCAATATGAAATAAGGGTCCATCGCTGAAAGATCTTCAATCCAAAACATGAACGGCGCTTGGCGTAACTCTACTGATTCTAACAATACCCAATATAGGGCCAAGAATATGGGCATGGGAGCAAGCATGGGAAGACAACCACCCAAAGGATTTGCGCCTTCCTTTTTGTATAAAGCCATCATTTCTTTAGATAACTTTTCTCGATCTGAGGAGTAACGCTCTTGTAACTTTTTCATAGCTGGCGCCACTCGGCGCATATTTGCCATCGATCGATAACCTTTCGCAGAAACCCAGCCTAATGCTACTTTTACTGCAAGTGTTAGTAGGATAATGGCTAATCCCCAGTTACCTACTAGGTCGTGGAAAAAGGTTAATGCTTTAAAAAGTGGTACGGCTATCCACCAAAGAAAACCATAATCAACTGTCAAATTCAGATGTTCGGATATTTCTTCGAGTTCTATTTGGTCTTTAGGTCCTGCATAAAAATCAGCACTCCATACACCAGTATCTCCAGGTTGTACCATTTTTGCGGGCCCGGTAAAGCCGAACAAATAGTTATTATCACTAGTAGGGCGAGCGTAATAGCGAATCTTTTCTTCGTTCGGCGCTACCCATGCCGAGAGAAAATAGTGCTGCAAAAATGCCACCCAGCCGCCAGTATTTTCCGCTTGGAGAGCATCCTCGTCTAAATCATCAAATTCCACTTTCTGATAAGGCGTCTCTAGCGTGGTAATTGCACCGCCCAGATAGGGGTCTGGTGCCAAAGAGAAAGAATCGTCTGCCAAAACGGCTTTTCTGTCGCGCTTAATTTGGGTAAACATGCCAGCTGTGAAAGCTTCATTACTGGTATTGGTGAGTCTATAACTTACTGACAGTAAATATTTGTCTGCGTTAAAGAAAAATACTTTTTCTACACTTATGCCGTCAGCTATTGTTGTTAGAACTAAATTCCCTAGGCCATCTCCTTGGGCGTCAATTGTTAGCTCTCGAACTGGAGATGTGTATTTGGGTCTTTGGCCATTTCTATCCAAACCATTAGGGCCAATTAGCCCACTTTGGGCGATATAGGTTTGATTTTGATTCTGTTCAAGTAACAAAAAGGGTGTGTCTTGACGGTCAAGGGCCACCGGAAATTTCGGTAACTGAACGCGAACTATATCTCCACCCAGTAGATCGATCCAAAGCTTCAACTTAGGTGTTTTAACGACAACTAATCTACTTTCTGGCGTAAGTTTTTGAACTTGGTTAAACCCGCTTTCTGCACCTAGCGAGGTAGGTAAATCATCATCGCTGAGTAGGCTTATATCGGGAATATCGGAATCAGATTGAGATAAATCAACGGATGCAGATCTTATTGCGGAAGTATCTATGGTGTTGGTTTGACTGTTGGTGACTAACGGCGCCTCGCTATACGAAATAGGCGACCTATCGGCCTGCATATCTTCATTCCAGGCCAAAATAAGTAAATAGGAAGTCGCTGCGAGACCGATTAACAGAACGATGCGTTGTATTTCAGGGGGTAACATAGATCTAGGTCTCTTTATTTACTTTTTTAACAGTTTCGGGAACGTTATCGATGCCCCCATCATGTAGTGGATGGCACTTTGCAATACGTTTTAGTCCCAACCAAAGACCTTTATGGGGTCCATGCAGACTTAAGGCTTGAATCATATAGGTTGAGCAGGTTGGGTGGAATCGGCAACTTGGAGCGAAAAAAGGACTTATCGCTTTTTGATAGACAGTAACGCAATTTATTAGGACCCTTGCCATAGCTTTGGCAGGGCTGGATGCAACTGTTTTTGCTTCTACTTTTACCTCAGTAGTCACTTTGTCTCAGATCCTCTTTGCGTTCCAGAATCAAAAATTGACGTTCTAGCATTTGATGAAGACGATCGTCTTCTAGTTCAGCGAAGACCTGAATAACTAAGTCTACAGGTGGTAGTCCACTCAATTTCCTGCGAAAACCATCACGGATAATTCGCTTAATTCTATTTCTTCTTACGGCTTTGGAAAAAACTCGCTTGGCAATAACCAGACCCAGCCGGGCATGACCTTCGGTATTCACTTTTACACGAATACGTAACGGGCCATCAGAAACCACTAAGTTGGGTCGCTTAAAAACTTCAGTATATTGGTGAGCACTCAAAAGCCGGACTCGCCTTGGGAAAGCGCAGCTTATCAAGGTCAAAGAAGACTCAATCAGACAGTAAGACGCTTGCGTCCCTTTGCTCTTCTTGCATTTAATACTTTGCGACCAGCTTTGGTTGCCATTCGAGCACGGAAACCGTGAGTTCTCGCTCGTTTAAGATTACTTGGTTGAAACGTTCTTTTCATATCAGACTCTAAAGCTCGGAAATTTCGATACTGTTCCGTACCTTGACTATTGTTAAGGCACAAAAGTGATACTTTTTAGTATCAGGGGAAAAACCTCATGGTATTTAACTTGATAACTTAATCAGGTCATATCTTTGAGGGAGCGCGATTCTATGAACAGTGGGGAGCACTGTCAATTAATTTGATTTATATATATTTAAGATTCTATTGTTGTTTGTTATTAAGGGAGAAGATCTACTGTATAAGTAAGTTAAAGTATTGATAGTAGTAGGATTTGAGCGTTGCAAAGGGTGTGAGTAAATGGTGTTACTACTCTGTATAGATAGGGGGGTAGTTATGTATAAAAAGTTATCCACAGGTTCTTAAACACTTTGCACACAAGTTATGCAAAAAGTAACGCATATTATTACCGGTTATAGGCGTTCTAAGCGGTTGATATAGAACGATAAGGTAAACACATTTTACTTTTTTTTCCGATTGCGTAGTACTTAGCCCATGCATGGGCATAGAATTGCACCCGTAGCGGATAGTTCACACAGGCGAGCCATTTACAGTCGAATTTATTATCAGTTTTGACGAAGACAACGCAGCGTTTACGGATGGCAAGGGTAGTACGGCCACAGGCTATTTGCGCCGTAGTTTGAGTACAGAAAAGTAGTTTTTCAAAAGAAAACTAGACGCTAACAGACAGAGGTTGCTGGCCAAGAACCTCTTTACCAAAGAATAATGAATTTAGAGGATGCTTGTAGGTGGCAAAAACTATTTGGCAAAAGTGCTTAGGGCAACTCGAATCAGAGTTGGCCAATGAGCAATTTGATACATATATTCGTCCGTTACATGCGGAATATGATGATGGTCGACTGACTCTCTTGGCTCCGAATATTTATGTAGAAGAAAAAGTTCGTTCAAGTTATCTAGAAAGAATAAGCGAATATTTCGACGGTGCTATGGATAATTCCGAAGTGAACTTGTCTGTTGGTGGTGTCAAAGAGGCTCAACCCCTGCGCGTTGAACCTCAAGTGGCCACTAATTCTGTATCACGTATGACGGGACATAACCTAAACCGCGAATTTACGTTTGACACTTTTGTTGAAGGTAAGTCAAATGAAATGGCTAAAGCGGCTGCATCCCAGGTAGCGAACAATTCAGGTAAATCCTATAACCCCTTGCTAATGTATGGTGGTGTTGGATTGGGTAAAACACACCTAATGCAGGCAGTGGGTAATGAGATTTTGCGCCTAAAGCCAGAGGCGAATGTGCTTTATCTACACTCACAGCGTTTTGTGCAAGATATGGTGAAAGCCCTACAGACCGGTACCATGCAAGATTTTATGCAGTACTACAGGTCGATAGACGCTTTGCTAATTGACGATATCCAGTTTTTTGCGAAAAAAATCAGATCTCAAGAAGAATTTTTTCATCTGTTTAATTCATTGATTGAGCGTGGCGCTCAGATGATCTTGACCAGCGATAAATATCCTAGAGAAATTGATGGGCTCGAGGACAGGCTTAAATCGCGATTTGTATGGGGTTTAACGGTAGAAGTAGAGGCACCAGACCTAGAAACACGTGTCGCAATTCTGATGAAGAAAGCTGAGGCCGAAGAAGTGGCTCTAGATCATGAAGTGGCATTTTTCATAGCAGAGCGAATTAGATCAAATGTTCGTGAGCTAGAAGGTGCACTGCGACGCGTGATAGCTAATGCAAGATTCACTGGTAGTCGTATTTGTATAGAACAGGTGCGGCGAGCCTTACGTGATTTGTTTGCGATCCAAGATAGACAGATTTCTATTGATAATATTCAACGCACCACAGCTGAATATTTTAATATTAAAATTGGCGACTTACTTTCAAAGCGCCGCAACAGATCAATCGCTAGGCCAAGGCAGTTAGCTATGGCGTTAGCGAAAGAGTTAACTAATCATTCGTTGCCTGAAATTGGCGATGCATTTGGCGGTAGAGACCACACGACGGTTTTGCATGCATGCAGAAAAGTTGTAGAGCTCAGAGGTACGTCCCTAGATATAGCTGAAGATTACAAAAACTTGTCACGACTTTTGTCGGGCTAGCGAGGCAAAAATGAAATTCACTTTACAAAGAGAACAACTGTTAAAACCACTGCAATTGGTCACAGGTGTTGTTGAACGCCGTCAAACACTACCGGTGTTATCGAATTTACTTGTTCAAGCAGGGGAAAACGGTATCTCGTTGACCGGCACGGATTTGGAAGTTGAAATGGTCGCCCATTGCAACGTCGAGGTTCAAGAGGCTGGTGAAGTCACTATTCCGGCAAGAAAGTTGGCCGATATATGGCGCTCACTGCCCGATGGGGCCGAAGTATCTCTATCAGTGGAAGGCGACAGAGTGACCATTCGTAGTGGTAGAAGTCGCTTTACCTTAGCTACATTGCCTGCAAGCGATTTCCCTAAAGTGGAAGGCGGCGATGCGGATATTCTGGTTCCCTTGGAGCCCGCTGCGTTGGCTGGATTGATAGCTCAGGTGTCTTTCGCTATGGCACAACAGGACGTAAGAGTCTTTTTAAATGGGATGTTGCTTGAGATAGGCAGCGACTATATTCGAGCAGTAGCCACAGACGGCCACCGTATGGCTATGTCTACTAAGTCGTGTACACCGCAAACACCACTTGAATCTCGCAAGCAAGCAATTGTGCCTAGAAAAGCCGTGTTAGAGCTAGTTCGCTTGCTAGATGAAGAAGACGAAGAATTGACACTACAGTTAGGCACTAATCATCTTAGAGTTACAAAAGGGGCATTTACCCTGACAACTAAGTTGGTGGACGGCCAATTCCCTGATTATGACAAGGTTGTTCCTAAGGATGCATCTAGAGCAATTTCTGGAGATAGAAATACGCTGCGACAAGGTTTTCAGCGCGCGTCAATTCTTTCAAACGAAAAATATCGTGGTGTTCGACTAGTCATTGCTGACGATCAGATGACGATTAAAGCTAACAACCCAGAGCAGGACGAGGCTGAAGAAACAGTGCCGGTTCAGTTCAATGGGGAGCAGTTAGAAATTGGATTCAACGTTAGCTATTTACTTGATGTGCTTGGCGTTCTCTCAGGAGACGACGTACAAATTAGTGTTTCTGACGCGAACAGCTCCGCATTGTTGGAAGATCCCTCGAAGGAGGGAGCTGTTTATGTCGTTATGCCTATGAGGCTCTAGTCCGGCCATATCGGTAGGACGACTTCTTGCGTTTAGTAAGCCTCAGCGCCTTTGCATTTCGGAATATTGACGAAATCACACTGGACTTGGGCGCTGGCTTTAATCTAATCCACGGCGACAATGGCGCTGGCAAGACAGCGCTACTAGAGGCGATATATCTTATTGCTCGAAGTCGCTCTTTCCGCACAACTAAATTGAAGAACATTGTCAAAGCTGATCTCAAAGAGGCCGTGGTCAGAGCTGAGGTGGGCAGTGATGCAGGTCAGATGCGCTCGTTGGCTGTAGCCAAATCGTTAAATGGAACATCAATACTCAAGGTCGATGGCGAAAATGTTAAAAAATCGTCTGATTTAGCCAGGTACCTTCCTGTACAGGTTCTGCTACCAGGTGTAATTGACCTTGTTCTAGATGGACCTAATGCTCGTCGAGAATTTCTAGATTGGGGTTTGTTTCACGTGGAACATGCATTTCTAGACGTATCTAAGCGCTACAAGCGCGCACTTACCCAGCGGGCGGCCTGGATGAAGGTAAACCAACACAGCAATTTTGCAGAAGATCCATGGGCTGACCAATTAATATCGGGTGGGGTTCAAATCAGTACATGGCGTAACGCCTTTCTCGCGGAAATGAACCCGTACTTTGAAGAAATGCTCGCACGACTAGACCCTGACATATCATGTACTTTAGCCTATATCGACGGAGGGTATGGTCCAAATGAGGAAGAGGGCAGAGAAAAGCTAGCTTCCGGATTTGCCCGAGACCTGCGTTTCGGGGTCAGTCATTATGGCCCTCATCGGGCAGATTTGGAGTTTAGATTTAATGGCTCTACTGCCAGAGATATCGCATCTCGAGGCCAGGCAAAAATTATCGCAAGCGCCGTCACCTTAGCCCATGCCGCATTACTGACAAGGGCCTATGATAAGAAACCGGTTATCCTAATCGATGACTTTGGTGCCGAGCTTGACGAAGAACGCCGGCAGAGTTTTCTGCTTGCGCTAATGTCCTTAGACTGCCAAGTCATTGCGACGTCTACTGACGCGCCAGGCGACCTCCTCGAACATGAGCTTTTAGAAAAAATCAGAGTGTTTCACGTGAAACAAGGAATGCTCCATAAGATAAACGCTAATACATAGAATTCATTACCAGTCCGATACATACAGAGCGGCACTAATCGACTAAAATGCCAGCGCAGTGTTAGTTACGCAATTCCCAACGAAGGGGGAGACATGTCCGAAGAAAATAGTTATGACTCAGCCAGTATTAAAGTACTGAAAGGCCTGGATGCAGTGCGCAAAAGACCTGGTATGTATATTGGTGATACCGAGGATGGTACCGGCTTGCACCATATGGTTCAGGAACTTGTCGATAACTCAATCGACGAAGCACTTGCTGGGCATTGCGACACTATTCACGTAATCATGCACCCAGAAGAAGCTATCACTGTGCGCGACAACGGCCGCGGCATCCCAGTGGATATTCATGAAGAAGAAAAAGTTAGCGCGGTAGAGGTGATCATGACCACCCTACACGCAGGCGGAAAATTCGACGACAACAGCTACAAAGTTTCAGGTGGCTTACATGGCGTGGGCGTATCTGTTGTAAATGCATTGTCTGACGAACTGCGCTTAACAGTTCGACGGGACAATAAACTCTATGAACAAGAGTATCGAAACGGCGTTCCAGTAGCGCCTTTGAAGCAGATCGGTACAACGGAAGAACGTGGCACCGAATGTTACTTCAGACCGTCCCCAGATACCTTTCGAAATATTAAGTTCCACTATGAAATCTTGGCGAAACGCTTACGCGAGTTAGCGTTTCTTAATTCTGGCGTGGCGATTCACCTCAGTGAAGAAAGCTCAGGAAAGGAAGATACCTTTATTTATGAAGGCGGCCTAAAAGCCTTCGTAGAGTACTTGAACCAGAATAAAACCCAGTTGAATGAAGTATTTCACTTCAGTACCGAGCGGGAAGACGGCATTGGTGTCGAAATTGCCATGCAGTGGAATGATACATTCCAAGAACAAGTGTATTGCTACACTAATAATATCCCCCAGGGCGATGGCGGTACTCACTTGGCAGGCTTTCGTAGCGCACTGACCAGAACGCTCAATACCTATATTGAACGCGAGAACATGGTCAAGAAAGCACAGGTTGCCACAACGGGTGATGACGCTAGAGAAGGCCTAACGGCAGTAGTATCCGTAAAAGTACCTGACCCGAAGTTTTCATCTCAAACTAAAGATAAATTGGTTTCTAGCGAAGTAAAAACCGCGGTGGAACAAGAGTTGAATAAGTTTTTCTCGGATTATCTTGCCGAACACCCACAAGATGCTAAGTCCGTTGTCGGGAAGATGATTGATGCAGCGCGAGCCAGAGAAGCTGCTCGTAAAGCTCGGGATATGACCCGCCGCAAGGGCGCTCTAGATATTGCTGGATTACCGGGGAAGCTCGCCGACTGCCAAGAGAAAGATCCGTCCAAATCGGAAATTTTCTTAGTGGAAGGGGATTCTGCCGGCGGTTCCGCTAAGCAGGGTAGAGATCGACGCACTCAAGCGATACTACCTTTGAGGGGCAAAATTCTTAACGTAGAGCGTGCCCGGTTCGACAAAATGCTCTCCTCACAGGAAATTGGCACTCTCGTTACCGCCTTGGGTTGCGGAATTGGCAAGGGCGATTTTAACCCAGACAAATTGCGCTACCACAATATTGTCATCATGACCGATGCTGACGTGGATGGATCACACATCAGAACACTGTTGCTGACTTTCTTTTTTCGGCAAATGCCTGAGCTATTTGAGCGCGGCCATATCTATATCGCGCAACCACCT
>CAJJAQ010000213.1 GCA_905182095.1 uncultured Pseudomonadales bacterium
GTATTGGCCTAGGTGGGCTAGGGCGTTAGCTTTGTTGTAGGCGGCGTTGAACGCGTGCACGTCCTTCTTGCCGATGGGCTTTGCAGAGTCTGTTGTTGCGCCAAAGCCATTCAAAGCACTTTGCCAATCACCATTTTTATAATCGGCTACTGCCTTCCATTGAGGGTCGGTAAAGAGTTTTGCCGCAGTGGCAGTATCGCCTTTGGCCAGTGCTTGGTAGCCGCGCTGATCATCTCTTTGCCACGCACCCTGCCACACATCTGCTAGTTTCTGAGTGACCGAAAGACCTTGTGAATCTTCCAGCGACTGGTTTGTGGCTGGGACGACACTGGTTTGGGCGTGTGAAGGCACTGGCGTAAGTTGCAGCGCCAGAGCCAGAGGTACACAGGCCAGTATGCCGCGCCTAAAACCAATTAGAAGTAATGGCAATAAAAGTAGGCTTGCCCAATGACCTTGGTCAGCCCATGTGTCGAACTCGCGCTCAACTTTTATGGAAGCGTCTTCAGTTGGTAGGGAAGTGGATAGCACTCTGGATATGTCCTGCTCACCAATGCTCATGCGTGCGTAGCGGCCGAAACTTTGATTAGCAACCTGTACCAAGTTGTCTTCTTCAAGGCGAACGATAACGGCTTCGTTAGCTGGGTTTTTTATATACCTGCGGGTTTCGCCTGGCAGGTCTATGGGAATAGGGGCGCCTTGGGGTGTGCCAACGCCGATGACAGATATCGGAAAAGCTGAATTACGGTACTTGCTGACCTTGCCGATGTCTTCAATGCCATCACTGAGAATAAGCACGCGACCTTCTTGCATACCGGCATTAGAAAATAGTTCCACTGCCAATGACATAGCGTGCTCTGGATTGCTGCCAAAGACCGGCATCATTGTCGGGTTCAGTGCAACTAGGAGGTTTTCTATGGTGGCGTTGTCGTCGGTTAACGGCACCACGCTATGGGCATCTCCCGCATAGGCAATAAGCCCAGTCAGGCCTTCGTTACGTAGTCGTAGGATATCAATGACTTTTTGTTTTGCTTTAACCATGCGGGAAGGTTGTATGTCTTCTGCAAGCATGGACAAAGATAGATCTAAAACAATTACCAATGCGTCATTTTTTTGTTCGACGTTCTGTGGCAGTTTCTCCCAAGTGGGTCCAGCAAGGCCAATGATGCTGATTGTTAGCGCAAAAAGTATTACCGCTTTAAGCCATGTGCCCGAAGTGTTGCCGTTGTCTTCTATGAGTACCGAAAGTAGTTCGCTATTTATTGCACTTAGCCACTTAGAGCGGCCACGAGTTTGTTTTATCCAGAAGTGCACCAGAGCTGCCAAGGGCAGAAATGCGAATAAACACAGCGGGCGTAGAAACTGAAATTCATCAAACACGAGATGTCTCCCGGCCAATGAGTAGTTCTAACGCCAAAAGTAAAGACAGCAACACAATACTTAATCCCAAGGGCCAGTAGAATAAGGCCTGCACAGGCCGGTAGACCTCAGATTCTTGCTCTACCGGTTCTAGTTCATCGATGATGGCATAGATTTGTATCAACGCCTGTGGGTCTCTGGCGCGGAAATATTTGCCCCCAGTGACATCAGCAATGCCTTTCAGGGTGTCTTCATCTAGATCTGCAGAAGGGTTGGTGACGCGGCCACCTAGGGTGCCAAAAATACCCGGCATGCGCATTTCATCTGCGCCGACGCCGACGGTATAAATTTTTATGCCGTCTCTGGCAGCTAACTCAGCGGCAACTTTGGGCTCAACCTCACCGACATTGTTAGCGCCGTCAGTAAGTAAAATTAAGACTTTTTCTTCGTTGGGTCTTTTGCGTAGGCGTTTTACCGCTAAGCCTATGGCGTCGCCAATGGCCGTTTTGCCGCCAGCAATGCCCACTGGGGCCTCTATCAATAGGCGGTTGACGCTCTTTAGGTCAAAGGTCAGCGGTGCTTGCAGGTAGGCGCTGGTACCGAATAAAACCAAACCGATACGGTCGCCGTTACGCGCTTCAACAAACTTGGCGATAACCGCTTTAACCACCGATAGTCGGTCGATAAAGTCGCCTTGGACCTGCATATCTTCAGTACCCATACTGCCAGAGATATCTACGGCTAACATGAGGTCTCGGCCAGATGCAGGCAATGAAACAGCCTCTCCGGTAAGTTGTGGTCTTGCCGCAGCACTGACAAGAAAAACCCAGGCTAAGCCAAGGAGAGTAATTTTCCACAAACGACGAGCGGGTTCGCCAGAGCTGGCCGCTGTAACGCTGGAAAAATCTCCCAAACTTGGCACTGTAAGTGCGGCTTCGGCTCTTTGACTTTGCGGCAACAACAAGCGCACCAATATGGGTAAGGGTAACGCCCAAAATGCCCAAGGCCATATCCACTCAATCATGGGCCGAACCCTGCTGATCTGTTGGCGCGCTGTTTAGCGGGGATTCATTTTGACTGAGATGTAGTTTGGTCTTCGTCGGGTGTACTTTGGCCATGAGGGCGACTAACAGTTGTTTAAGTTTTGCGATGTCTGCAGTACTGGTGGGGTTAAATCGCTGCAAGCCTAGTATTTGCCCTGGACCTTGGGTGAAATCACTGCTGGCGGCTATTTTGTCCAGCGCTTCGAGCCAGTGGGTACTCGATGCTTTGGCTAAAGAATTAACGCCCAGGGCCACAACTAACAGGCGTTTTAACAGGGTGTTACTGGCATGGACTAAGGCGATATCAGTTAGGTTGCCTGAACTGTGTTCATCGAAGAGTTCTTGCATCAATTGTTTCACGGCTCTAATTGGGCGCCGCGCGCGATAGGCTTGAACCATTAGATACACAAGCGCAATGAGTCCTGCCAAGGTTAAAGCCGCAACAATCCACCAACCAAAGGCCAGTGGCCACCAGTCGGGTTCGAGTGGCAATCTAATGTCTCTGAGTTGCGCTAACGGGTCGTTATTCATCTATACCCAACTTAAATGATCCCAGTTGGGATCCTCTGTACTCAAAGCCATATAAGTCATTGACTCATGGCGGCATAGATCTTTCAGCGTTTGGCAGCGCGCGGCAAACTCAGCTGCATATTCTGCACGCAAGTTTTCTTTGCCAGAATAAAACTGCAATCGTTGATTGCCATCAGTAATCACATAATGGTCAGCAGGGGGTAGTTCTCGATCTAATGGATCTTGAATGTGCAGGGCGATGACTTGGTTGCCTCGGGCCAGCTGCTTAATTTGCTCCGACCACTGGGTAAGATCACCGCTGAAGTCACTGATGATGAAAATTCTATAATTGCTCTGGGTTAGCCGTCTTAATTGCTCCAGGCCGACAAATTTACTTGTTTGTGTATCTGTAAAAGGTGCGCGCTTCAATGCCTGATTGGCGGTCGCTACTTGGTTTAGTAATCTACCTATTGCACGACTAGTGCGAAATGGTCGGTACAGGGTTTGTTCCTGATTGCCTATGACTATGCCGCCTACGCGGTCACCTGCTGCTAAAGTTTGCCAAGCAATTCTACCGGCTAGCTCCGCCGCAGCGACAGATTTTAGCCGTTGTTTAGAGCCAAAGAACATGTGTTGGCTTTGGTCAACAAAGAGCAAAGCAGGGCGTTCTCTTTCTTCACTAAAGAGTTTGGTATGGGGTTTGTTTTTACGTGCGGTCACCCGCCAATCTATGGCGCGGATATCATCGCCAGGCTGGTAGGCCCGCACCTCAGCAAAATCTATCCCGCGGCCTTTAATTTTGGAAAGTTTAATGCCAGATTGACTGCCCATGACTTTAGCCACTCGGCCCTGGTTCGCGCGCACGCTTTTATGGCGCAATGCCAATAACTGTGGCAGTGATATATAGGCACCTTGAACCACATCTACGACTTTGCTTGTAGATGCCGTAGTGCGGGTACTGCCTAGAGATTGTCTTTGCGCGGCTTTGGACATCTAGTTTATGGCACAGGGACGAGGGTGATGAGGTCGTCAATGACCTGATCCGTTGTAATGCCTTGAGCGTCCGCATCAAAGGATAAAATGAGGCGGTGGCGTAGCACGTCGTGAGCCACACTTTGCACGTCTTCGGGTGTCACAAAGTCTCTGTTATTAAGCCAAGCCAAGGCGCGAGAACACATGTCCAGACCAATGGTGCCGCGGGGGCTGGCGCCGAACTCTAACCAAGGCTTGATGCGTTCGGGTGGATTGCGAGTAGCCATAATCAGTTCAACAATATAACGCTCTACCGGTTCTGCCATATGTAGTGCAAGCATTTCCTGGCGGGCGGTAAAGATATTTTGTTGGCTGATTAAGGTTTCTGCGGCAGCCACTGCGTGTGCATTTTCGTTGCGCACCAATTGCAGAATTTTGGTTTCGGCTTCTCTGTTTGGATAATCTACCAATACGTGCAGCAAGAACCGGTCTAGCTGGGCTTCTGGCAGCGGGTAGGTGCCTTCTTGTTCAATTGGATTCTGGGTTGCCATAACCATAAATAATTCAGGTAGTGCAAAAGTCTCACGACCAAAACTCACTTGCCGTTCCCCCATAGCTTCTAAAAGAGCTGATTGCACTTTTGCCGGTGCGCGATTGATCTCGTCGGTGAGTATAAGGTTGTGAAAAATAGGTCCGGGTTGAAAGTTAAAGGTGCCATCCTCTGGGCGGTAGATTTCTGTGCCAGTTACGTCACTTGGCAAAAGGTCTGGGGTGAATTGAATGCGCTGAAAATCGCCTTCTATGATGGCGGCTAGCTCTTTGATCACTCGAGTCTTGGCCAGACCCGGAGCGCCTTCCACAAGTAAATGACCACCGCATAGAAGTGCCATGATTAACCTGTCAATCAAAGCTTCTTGGCCAATGACTTTACCTGCGAGATAACTGCGGGCTTGGTTAATGGCGACGAATGGTGATTGGCTATCTGCGGTATTCATATCAAACCTAATAACTGACGAAGGCTCATTGTAGCGACCAAATTAGGAAGGTCCAGACAGAAACGTCTTTTCTATGATGAAAAGTGTTACGAAGGATTGCAGCTGTGGGGGTTCCTGCCGGGTGCTCAGGCCGCATAGATTTTTGTTTGGATTTTGCGAATGCATTGGGCCGCGTGCATTGGAGGCGTTACACTAAGCAGATGATGAAATTAGCGCAAAATATCCTCCTCAGCTTACCCCCGGAGCTGTCCCACAACCTAGCCATTAGCGGCCTCAACGCTATGGGCCAATTACCTGGGCAGATAACCCCTTTGCAAGGCCGGAAGGTCACGTTTTTGGGTCATGAACTAGCCAACCCAATTGGTTTGGCTGCTGGTCTGGATAAAGATGCCCAAGCGGTACTCGGTCTGGCAAAAGTAGGTTTTGGCTTTGTCGAGGTCGGCACTGTGACGCCCAAAGCGCAGCCCGGCAACCCTAAGCCACGGTTGTTTAGATTAAAAGAACACCAAGCCTTGATCAATCGCATGGGCTTTAATAATCAGGGCGTCGAGGCTATGGCCGGGCGTCTTGAGCACGTCAGGCAGAGTGGGCGAGTAAGCCATACGCTAATTGGCGTCAATTTGGGTAAGAATAAAGACACCCCTCTCGAGGAGGCAACCCAAGACTACCTTATAAGTATGACTCGGCTTTACTCGCTGGCCGACTATTTTACCCTCAACCTATCATCCCCGAATACGCCGGGGCTGCGCCAGCTACAACACGGTGGCGCATTGGCCGAGTTGCTCGGTCGAGTCAAAGAGGCACAACAAAAACTCGCTAATGGTCGCTCAGTGGTACCAGTTTTGCTCAAGGTGGCGCCAGATTTAGATGACGAAGATATCGAGAGTATTGCCGCGCAACTGGTTATGTCCGAGCTCGAGGGGTTAATAGCCACCAATACCACGTTAGAGCGTGGGGCGGTTGAGCGTCATGTGCATGGGCAAGAGGCAGGGGGCTTAAGTGGTGCACCGTTGACACTAAAGAGCGCTGAAGTGGTGAAAAAGTTCCGTATTAAACTGCCCGCTAACATGCCCATTGTTGGGGTTGGTGGCATATCGGATCCAGAAAGCGCTCAGGCAATGTTAGCAGCAGGGGCTGATGTGTTACAAATATACTCATCATTCATATATAAAGGTCCTAATTTGGTGCAAAAATTGGTAGCAGGCACATCTAAGATTAGTTAGTGCGAAAAAATGTGATCGATATGCACGATTATGTGGCGTTTTTATTGCCCTTTCTATTAAATAGCCCCATTGATAAATCGTGATGGGGATATTTGATGAAATTTTTCGCTTTAATGGTGGGATTACTTTGTAGCGTACCCGCTTATGCAGACGGCATTGACGGAGCTGATACTGCTTGGATTATGACTGCAACGGCATTAGTGCTGATGATGACTATTCCAGGTCTATCGCTTTTCTATGCTGGCTTGGTTCGCACCAAGAACGTGCTTAGCGTGTTAATGCAGTGCTTTACGATTACCTGTGTCATGTCCATTTTATGGATGGTAATCGGTTATTCCTTAGCCTTTGGTGACGGCGGTTCGATGAACGCATTTATTGGCGGTACAGGTAATTTCATGCTCGGCGCCATTGGCCAAGAAACGTCCTCCGGCACAATCCCGGAAAGCGTCTTCGCGTTATTTCAAATGACTTTTGCAGTTATCACCCCAGCCTTGATCGTTGGTGGCTTTGCCGAGCGCATGCGTTTTTCCGCCGTTGTGCTGTTCAGTGCGGCTTGGTTAATTCTAGTCTATGCACCCATTTGCCATTGGGTCTGGGGTGGCGGCTGGTTGTCTGACCTAGGGGTTATGGATTTTGCTGGTGGTATCGTAGTTCACGTGACCGCCGGTGTAGCTGCACTGGTTGCAGCTGTGGTTTTGGGTAACCGTAAAGGTTTCCCAACTCAGCCGATGCCGCCACATAACATGACCTTGACCATTACTGGTGCTGGCATGCTCTGGGTTGGTTGGTTTGGTTTTAATGGCGGCAGTGCGCTCTCGGCCAACGGTGATGCTGGCATGGCCATGTTAGTCACTCATATTTCTGCTGCTATGGGCGCGTGTACTTGGATGCTTTTGGAACGCATTAAGTATGGTAAAGCCTCTGCACTGGGTGCGGTAACTGGCATGGTTGCAGGCCTTGGTACCATTACCCCTGCTTCTGGCTTCGTTGGACCCGGTGGCGCGCTAATTATTGGCTTAAGTGCCGGTATTGTCTGTTTCTATGCTACCGGCTACATCAAGCGCACATTGAAAATTGATGACTCTCTGGACGTTTTCCCCGTTCACGGTGTTGGCGGCATTTTAGGTACTTTGTTAACGGGTATATTTGCCAGTAACGCATTGGGCGTTTTTGGTGGCCAAGAAGAAATCAGCATTAGTGCTCAAGTGCAGGTCCAAGCGATTGGAATTGCAGCAGCAATTGTTTATACCGCAGTTGTGACCTATGCAATTCTTAAGCTTACTGACGTGCTTGTCGGCAACAGAGTCAGTGAAGAGGATGAGCAAGAAGGTCTAGATTTGGTGGCCCATAACGAGCGTGGTTACGATCTGTAAGCAGCTCGCTTGTCGGTGGGCTGTTACCGATAACGCCCACTGAATTTATAAGGTTGTTGAGCTAGAAGCTGAGCAACCTTACTTGCCAGATTGTCCGCGCTTAAAGGCTCTGACGACCAGGTGCTCAATCAGGGCGTCGAAATCGTAGCCTATGGCGCCTGCGCCTTCCGGATACAAGCTTACTGGTGTCATACCTGGTAGCGCATTGACCTCAAGCAGAACTATTTGGTTTGTATCAGTAAGTATAAAGTCTGATCTGGAAAGGTCTCTAAGGCCCAGTGCTTTATGTGCCTGTAGCGCCGTATGCTGCAACTGCTGAGTTAGTTCATCAGACACCTGTGCGGGCATAACGTGACTGCTTTGACCGGGCGTATAGCGATTGTGGTAGTCGTACCACTCGTTTTCCGCCGTACAAATTTCAATTACTGGATGGGCTTTGGTACCCTCGTCGGTTTCTAACACGCCCACAGTGACTTCTTTGCCAACTACAAATGGCTCCACTAAGCAGCGTCCAAAGGCCAAGGATTGCTCTAAAGCTGCGGCTATGTCGCCGCCATTAGGCAGCAGTTGCACACCCAATGCCGAACCTTGGTTTAGCGGCTTGATAGCGACACACGGCCCTAATAATTGCTCTATCTCTATAGCCGCAGCCTCAAGGTTCGCGCCAGGTTGCACAATATAGTCGTCGATTATCGGTAATCCGTGGCGCTTGAATATACTTTTGGCCACAGCCTTATCCATTGCCATAGCGCTACCGCGGACGTCGCTACCGACGTAACACAGTTCAAGCATTTCTAGTAAACCTTGGACGGTGCCATCTTCTCCAGGTGGCCCGTGAAGGGCAGGAAAGACGACGTCGGGCTGAATTTTCAGTAGCTCAGATGTACAGTTTTTATTTAGTTCGACAACTTCCACCTGAAAGCCCGTATGCATAAGAGCGAGTTTTACTTGGGCCGCAGATTGTCGAGACACTTCGGCTTCTGCTGACGAACCACCGGCAAGCACAACGACATTTAATCTTCTATTTTGCATAAGTCTTATGGCTTTAATGAGTTGCGCGTGTCGACAATGCACCAGCGTTCATGGTCGCGCCAACTACCGTTAATAAACAAAAATCCTTTGGATAGACCTTCACAGGTAAATCCGCAGGCATCGACTAATGCCTGTGAACGAGTATTTTCTGGCTGAATATTAGCTTCCAAACGATGCAATCCCATAGTCGAAAAGGCGAATTTAATCAGCTGTAAAAGCCCACGGCGCATATAGCCATGGCCTTCATAACATGCACCCACATAGTAACCCAACGAAGCACTTTGAAACGTGCCGTGAACAATATGGTTAACATTGATTAGACCAACAATGTTCTCATCGCTGCGACGACAGATGGCAAACCCTTCGAAATCGTCCTGACGAATGCGCTGCATATACATTTTAAACAGCAGAGACGAAGAGGGTGACTGTATCCATGGTTGATGTAGCTCTACGCTGTCGCGCATTAGTCGCACAACTTCCAGTTCGTCGCGTGACATAACTCTTCTAAGAAAGATTTCATTATCAGCTTCCATAAGAGTCTCTAAAGTGGTGCAACAAAATTTCCCAAAGCGTTGAGGGGATAATAGCCAAACCCAATGTGGTTGGAATAATAGGGTGAATAGATCCGTTTACGGTGAATGGCCATAGGCCGGACCATAGTTCAGGTGATAGCCCAGACAGATCAAAATTGATGACCTGCCAGGTCAAAATTCCCAATGTCAGTAGGGCAAATCCTAAAGTGAGTATCAGATGTCTAATGAATTGCTGCATTGCTGGATTATTTGGCCAAGTTTCAGAACTAGAGGTTAAAGTTTAGTGGGTATGACCCGTGGTTGACAAAAGTTTTGCGAAAATAATTTGCGCCACGCATCGGCCTCACTCAGGTGCTAAAAGTGGCTTGGTTTAAGATATAGGCGCCGCCGCGATAATCTAGCCAAGCTTGCGCAAACTCACGTAGCTTATAGCGCCGCCTGACCTCACCTGAAGTTGGCCCGGCTGGATCCATAACCAGCACTGTGGGTTGTTCTGGGTCGCTGACATCAATGCCATAAAGGAGCACCAAGTGGCCGGCTGATTGTTCTAAAGGCGCGCCTGTAAGGGTGTCTTTTTTGAAGCGGATACTGCATACAATAAACCACCGCTTAGCGAGAATTTCAGCCACAGACTCCCAAGACGCTAACGATTCAACGGCGCCAACTAAATTGCGTGTATTGGCCGCATAAACTGCTAACGGCCATTTGCCATAGGCTTTGGTAGCAGGGTCGTAGCAATCGTCAACTATCTGTGCAAAAGCCATTTTGCCAGTGAGTGAGGCATGGACCATTGCCAGTGAGGTTGGTGAACATATTCGGTTGCGCAAATTAGCCTCAGCGCTCATTTGACTAATCGCTCTGGGCGGGTCCTGCAGGACGCTCTTTGTTGCGCTGAAAGTGGTGGTCAGAGAAATCTCGCGGATGCTCAGTGCTAAAATATAATTGCTCGGTGCTTGGACAGATTGAACGGTGATAACCAGCCCAATATCTAGTAACTCGGATTCGCTATGCCAGCAATCTATTTGTGCGCTGACAGCCATAAGATCTGCGCATTTTTCAGGCCAGTTGACTAAATTTTCAGCCGCAGTTAATAGTGGATTAAGTCGATTTGACTGTCCCGTTGTGGCGTCTACTAGTGCCACCTGATACTGGTAATCGCCGCCTAGCATAGAGAAGCTCGGCACAATGATGTGTCCGGAGGGTACTTCCGGAAGCGCTATTGATGCGCGCCATAAAGAGCCGACTAGTGCGCCATCAATATTTGTTATAGGCGACCAGTTTGCCGCGCCGTCGATGCGCAGTGGATAGGCATCCTCGTCTGGGTTGTCAGCTAGTCGGTGTGCGTAGTACATGCCAAGATATTACCTTGCTGGTGTGCGAATAACACCTGAGGAACAGTCATGGTGGGCTAGAATATGCTCCAGAATGTAGAACAGCAGACCAAGCTAGACACAATCATCGCTTTTGCTCGTTGAAAACTGGTTTTTAGACACTGGTTCTTAGACATAGGCCATGGCAACATCCTCGTCTCCTCTTTAGCCCTGCGAAATTCCCTATGACCAGTATTACCCTCTATATGACCGAACACTGTGCTTTATGTGATGAGGTGTTGGATATGCTGTTTGCTGTGCCTGCGATGCAAGGAATTACATTGCACACCGTTGATATTGCGTTAGATGATGCTTTGGTTGAAAAGTATGCTCTGCGCATACCGGTGTTGAAAGCTAATGATGCCGAGTTAGCGGCGCCCATCGATACAGCAACCCTGCAAACGTGGTTGCAGAATAATTGTAGTTAGTGGGTGATTTTTGCGCAGTTACAGCGCGACTAGTTTGCTTTCAGTGGATAAAGTTGAACAACAACTTTGCGTTATTGGTCGACGCCAGAGCAATTTCCTCTGCGCTTTCCTGGCGATGCTTGGCTATCTCTTGGACAACCCATGTCAGTAATGCAGGTTCGTTGCGTTTTTTCCATTTAGCGGCTATGCCATGCTCTGCAGCAAACCCTAATGGCGCATTTTGTGGCCATAAAAACGGCGCATCGGTTTCTACGAGCAATTTGTCCAACGGTATTTGCTTGACCATGGAACGTAATTTTTCACCGCGTTTTTGATCACATATCCAACCGGTGATGCCAATATAAAAACCTGCTTCCACGTAGTCGTTAAGCTCCTCTTCACTGCCGGTAAAGCAGTGGATTACTGTGGCTGGCAGTTTAGTCCGGGTAAGTAATTTTAATACCTGTCCTTGGCTTTCGCGGTCGTGAACAAAGAGGGGTTTGTTGACTTCTTTTGCTACCTCAATTTGCTCTCGGAATGCCCGCAACTGCTCTTCTTGTGTGGAGAAGTTGCG
>CAJJAQ010000214.1 GCA_905182095.1 uncultured Pseudomonadales bacterium
TAAGCGCTGTCTGTAAGCGCCGTCTATAGGCGTTGTCTATAGGCGTTGTCTATAGGCGATATCTATAGACACTGCCTATTTGCGCTAACGATCGGCAGAGGTTGAACCTTGGGCAAACTCAGGACTAATCATCGGTTAACGAAAACCCGAGCAACTGCCTTTTACTAAAATTGCCGCTGAGCTTACTGAACAAGTCCAGTACCGCCATTTGCCAACCATACTTGAGTTTCAACGCGGCATAGGCATCACGGCTTTGTTCACTACCGTCTTCAAGCCAAGCTTTGCCTAAGACACTCTGACCCAAAATTTTGCCGGAAGCAGTACAGGGCGCTATTTGAATGTCTTGGTAATTGCGTATGCGTTTAACCTTCCCGGCGGCACCGGCGGAAAACACGTAAAATGCGCCCTCGGCTCCGCACGCGGCAAACCAGACCGGAGTCCACACCCAGCTGCCATCACGCTTTTTGGTCGCTATAGAAACGTACCTTTGTTGATTGATCGCGGACATGCTGAACCCCCATTTAAAAAATAAGTGCGCCACTGCACTTTTAGCAGCGCTCAGACTGACAGAACTGCTGAATATTGAACACCCGTAATCACTTGGGCATAGGACTTACCTAGAAGTTGTAGAGCCGCTCGCAAAGTGATACATCTTAGTCTGGCGGTCGTTAAGCGCCTTGCACCCGCAGCGGGAAAAAATAGCAAATGGGGAAAGCGAATGAACACAACTAACTACGAAACAATTCTCACCACGCTGACTGACGGCGTGATGACAATCACAATGAATCGCCCAGAGCGCCTTAATGCTTGGACATACAAAATGGGCGCAGAAATGCAGCACGCCATAGAAGCAGGCAATGCCAGCGAAGAAGTAGACGTATTTATCATTACCGGTGCTGGCCGAGGCTTTTGTGCTGGGGCAGACATCAAAGACTTATTCCAGCAACAAGCCAAATCCAAAGCCTCCACTGACAACGAGGCGCCCAGAGATTGGGTTGGTCTGGTGCGCAACGCAAAACCCATTATCGCTGCTGTAAACGGCGCAGCCGTCGGCGTGGGATTAACGCAAATCCTGCCCTGCGACTTTATTATGGCGGCACCGGAAGCCAAGTTCAGCGCACGATTTGTAAAAATGGGCGTAGTGCCGGAGCTGGCAAGTTCTTACTATTTGGTGGCCCGCGCTGGGTTCGGTCTAGCCAACCGCATGATGCTCACCGGCGAGACCATAGATGCAGTGGAAGCACAGCGCATAGGACTAATAGACGAAATGGTAGAAAGCCAAGAATCGCTTTTACCAAAAGCCACTGAACTGGCTAAACGCATAGGCGAAAATCCCTCCAGCACGCTAGGCAAAGTCAAAGAGTTGGTTACACAAAATATGGCAGAGGCAGATATAAAGCTTGTGCAAAAACGCGAACTCACAGCACTGGCGGAATGCTACAAAAGTCCCGAGCACCACGAGGCGATTAATGCATTTATCGAAAAAAGACCGCCAAATTTCAAGGGCCTAAGTGGTTAAACTAGCAGCAAGCCCCTATTCCCGGCTAATCGGCCAGGCGCGCCGTTGTTGCAAAAGCGCGGACACCCGGCTTTTGATGGCGGCTAGCCAGCCAGAAAGGTACGCAACTACGACTAGTTAATTAGCTTGCGGCCGCAGACGATAAAGATATGTTTCAGCAATATTTTCGTTTCTGGGTCGATTGCCGTACTTCGTCTCCCAGGCTTGTGCAAATAGTTCAAACTCTTGGGCATCAATCACTCTGAGCGCCTCAAATTCGAAGATCGAATCGCCAGCACGCAGCCGAACATTGGCATTTTGCTCTATGTCCTCAACCCAGTTCGCGCGGTTATCGCCGGCAAAAACATGCAAGCTACCGGAAACCTCAACAACCCAAAGGTTAACCGAATAGGCTTCACCAGCATTGGTCTCAAATTGAATTATTTTGTCATCCGCCACTGCACCCCACTGCTGTGGAGCGGGCGTGACAACACCTTCCATTTGACCGCCGGAAATTGGTAAATATTCGGCGCAACCTGCAAAAAACAGTCCGGTGAAAATTAGCAAATAAATCTTACCCATGAGGCAGCTCCTGTGGCGTGTAGGTTAGTTGGATCGGCAAAACTCTAGCAGTGAATATCTTTGGCAACCAGCGCAAATACCCCGTTGGGATGAACTCAACAATCAGGTGCCCACTGTGCACCTGCGGGAATCCCATGCTATATCCAAAGCAACTGCGTAGACTATCGCCCACCTTCAGGATGCGCTGACCTTTGGATTAAAAACTATGGCCCTTAAACCAACAATCTACAAATTCGATATCGATTTATCTGATATTGACGAAGGTCGCTACGAAAACCTCAACCTCACTGTTGCCCAGCACCCATCCGAGACCTTAGAGCGCATGATGGTACGCCTACTCGCGTACTGCCTAAATTTGAGTGAGGGCTTGGAGTTCACCACTGGCCTCAGCAACACCGAAGAGCCAGACTTATTGCAACGCAGTCTAGACGGCATAACCCTCAAGTGGATTGAAGTAGGCGAGCCGAGTGCAGAGCGGATTCGTAAAGCCAGCACCATTGCTAAGCAAGTCAAAGTTTACTGCTTTAATACGAAAGCCAATGCTTGGTGGTCTCAGGCAAAAACTGAAATCGAGAACTGCGGGGCCAATGTTTACCAATTTCAGTGGGAACAGATCAGCGAATTGGCCGGGCTAATTAAGAGAACAGTGGCGTTAAGTGTCACCATTACAGGAATGACCGCGTTTATTGCCGGGG
>CAJJAQ010000215.1 GCA_905182095.1 uncultured Pseudomonadales bacterium
GTGGAGGCAATACCAATCTGCGGCTTGCTGAAATCCTCAGTTTTAAAACCTGTGGGGTACAGCATAGCCCGGCTGGGTGCTTGCTCTACGCCATCTACAACGAGAGAACTGTAGGGACGATCATTAGCCATTTTACTTCCTATATTTTAAGGCAGGTCTGTTTTCACCTGCAGTTAGCGCAGCGTCAGCTCAAAGGTTTTGACACAACCTTTGAGCCACGTTGCCAATTATAAAGCGACTGCTTGCTTGTGGGTAAATCACTCACGTCAGTGGGCGCAAATCCCTGATCAATAAACCAGTCCTGGGTTTGGGTTGTTAGTGCAAATAATCGCTTCGACGCATAACTGCGCGCCTTCGCTTCTGCTGCTCTGAGTAGGTTGGCGCCAATTGCCACACCGCTACCGCGACGGCGATAATGTTCATGGACCGCCACGCAGGCCAGTTCTGCTTCGTCTTCAAACGGATAAATGGCGCAACATCCAACTACAACGCCGTCCAGTTCGGCAACCAAAAAGTGTTCAATCTCTTGCTCTAACCGGTCACGAGATCGGCGCACCAAGACACCGGCCTCTTCAAGGGGGCGGATGATTTCGACGATATCAGAAACATCCTCGGCCCTTGCCGGACGCACTGGCCCGGTGGTTTCTTCAAGCACTTGGGTGCCCACACCATCGGCGGTAAAGAGTTCTTGTAAAACGCCACCATCTTCTTGAAAGGAGATGATATGGGCTTTTGTTACGCCACCGCGCACAGCCTGAATCATGGTGGCCAAGCGCAGGCGCGTAATCGATGAAATTTTTTCGTTGGCACCGATGAGTATCTGCAAAGAAGTTGGCGTTGCCGTACTCTCGCGTTGACCACTTGAGTTGGTCAGGTAATTTAGCTCGTCGAGCATAATCAATTTGTCTGCGTTTAATGCCACGCTGACATCAGCGGCTAACTCTTCCGCTGCCAAGTTAAATGCCTGGCCTGAAGTGGAATAACCCATGGGCGAAATCAATACAATTGAGCCAGCATCCAGCAGTGTATTGACTCTGGTTGTATCGACGTTGCGCATGCGCCCAGTGAATAGATGATCAATGCCCTCCAGCACACCAATAGGTCGCGCCGTGACAAAGTTGCCGGCTACCACACTGATTTCAACATTATGTAGCGGTGTGTTGGGCAGGCCAGTAGAAAACAACCCTTCCAACTGGCTGCGCAGCTGTCCATAAATACCGCTGATGGTGTCCATGTCTTCGGCTCGAGTCACTCGGCGCTGGTCGTGCATGACAGAATCTGTCAGGGCACTGTCTAATTGTGGTCTGCCACCGTGAACCAAAACTAAACGCACGCCCAGCACGTGCAGTAGCGCCAAATCATGGACTATATTGGTAATGTTCAAATGCTCAAGACTGTCGCCACCTATAAACACTACAAAGGTTTTGCCTCGGTGTGCGCTGATGTAAGGTGTTGACCCTCTAAACCACTGGGAGTATTCGTTAGTTTCCATATTTAGTCGATGCAATAACGTGTAATAACTTGGCTCAGTGTAGCAATTGCCGGCGCTATATGAGCCTTTGCCAAATATTCATTGGGTTGGTGCGCTTGGTCAATACTGCCTGGGCCCCACACTACGGTTTCCATGCCCAAGGTTTGTAAAAAGTGCGCTTCAGTGCCAAATGCTACTGTGCCTGGTGCGCGCTTGCTTAGGCTACTTAATGTTTGTACCAGATCACCATTTTCTGGAGTGGCAAAGGGCGGGATGGGCGGATAAGCCTTGTTTAAGGTCAGCGTCACCGGACTGTCTGCAACACTTGCTCTTATGCGGCGCTCTAGCTCTGCATGAATTTCTTCAGAGTCCATACCTGGCATAAGTCGCAGGTCGATTTGCAGGTTGGCATGACCACAAATTCTGTTTGGATTATCCCCAGCCCGCATGCAGCCCATATTCATGGTTGGGACGTTTACGGCGAAGGCATCGTTTTTATTTGCTGCCGCTAACTCGGCGCGCATATCCAGCAAAGTGCTCATTACTTTATGCATGGCGTCTAAGGCATTGCTGCCTAAGCTTGGGTCGGAAGAATGTCCGGATGAACCCAAGATGTTAATCGACATCATACTGATGCCTTTGTGAGCAAATATGGGTTGGAGTTCTGTAGGTTCGCCAATAATGGCGTAGTCAGCTTTTGGTCGGCCAGACTCAACGAGGTAGCGGCCACCGGCCATAGAAGACTCTTCGTCAGAAGTGGCCACAATAGTCAGCGGTGCGCTTAGCTGTCCTTTGGCAAAAGTCGCCGCAGCTTCCAGTGCCACGGGGAAGAAACCTTTCATGTCGCAGGAACCTAATCCGTAAAACGCATCATCAGTATCTTTCAGCTTGAATGGATCCGACTGCCATAAGCTTTCATCGAATGGCACAGTGTCTGTATGACCGGCAAGCACCAGCCCGCCTCTGCCCTCTCGCGGCGCCGGACCAAGGGTGGCGATTAGATTGGCTTTGTCTGGCCGCCCAGGTAGCGGCATCAGTTCGGTGCTAAAGCCTAGGTCGTTGAGCCAATTACCCAGGTGCTCAATGACCCGCAGGTTACTGCGATCGATATCAGCGCTGGTGGAGCTAACTGAGGGTTCGCCCACAAGTTGGCTTAACATTTCAGAAAATTTTGGTAACACGATTTTTATTTCATACCGCAGTTATGAATGCAGCGCGAAAGCCTTTTTACAATTTGGGAGACAATTGTAGTCATAAGGGAGGTTTTGTACACCCGCAACGGAACGGTCGTTAATCGGCCGTATGTTACTTATAAAACGAGGGCTCGCCAGTGGGGCGGGTTTTAAAACGGCGGTGCATCCACAGATATTGTGCGGGTACGGCTCTAAGCTCAGCCTCTAATAGGGCATTAAGCCGTGTTGCGTCAGCTAGATCGTCACCAGAAGGGAAGTTTTTTAACATCGGCGTGAACTTCAACGTCCATGTTTTACTCTCGAGGTCGCGGAATTGATGCAGCATCAATACCGCAGACTTATTTTTGCTGGCTAAGCGAGAACTCACCGTTATGGTGGCCGTGTCGATACCAAAAAACGGCGCGAAGACCGAGTGCTTAATGCCGTAATCTTGATCCGCCGCATACCACATGGCCCGGCCCTGTTTCAGGCGCTTGAGTATCTGTCGCATGTCACTGCGCTCAACTACACCATCGAAAAAGGCTTTGCGCCCGTTGTATTGCAAACTCTCCCAAACCGGGTTTTTGTTCTGTCGATACATCACATCGACAAAGCCAAAGGCACCTAAAGGCTGGCTGGTTATGTCGATAGTCGTATAGTGAGCGCCCACTAAGACAATGCCATTGCCCAGCGCATGAGCGGCGTGTAAATGCTCGACGCCCTCAATATTGAATCTATGGGCCAGGTCTCTTGTGGGGTTCAGCCAAGGTAAGGCAATCTCCACAGCGCCTATGCCTGTATGTACGAAGTTTTCTCTGACCAAGGCCCGCTGCGCTTGGGCAGACAGCTGAGGAAAGCACTTGGCGATATTAACTTCGGTGATGTGACGTCTAGACTTGGCGAGGTGGTAGGCCAAAAAGCCAATGGCCCTTCCCACCATAAATACTGCACCCATAGGTAGGCGCGCAACGATCCACAAACAGCCGACCAAAATCCACTTGGGCCACTGTTTAATCGAAAGTTTGGGTGCTAGCTTGCTCATGTCCAATTTGGTTTCTTCGTTGTTGTGTTTGTAAACGGTTGTGGATCTAGGTGTCGACAGTTAGTGCTATTGGGTATGCTCTCTAGGATAATACACTTGTTCTAATTGCCATACAGCGCGCCGAGGTTTGCTTGTCTCTTTTATCACTGAATACCATTGATGCTCTCAGTCCTGCCAATGGCCATGTATTGGTGGTTGGAGACATTTGGTTAGATCATCAACAGTTGTCTAGCCCAAACCTAGCGCAAGAGTTTTTTCAATCTGCTCAAAGTGCTGGGTTGGGTCTTGCCCTTGCCCTGCATACTCTACAAACGCCCTGCACCTTTGTCAGCTATGTGGGTGACGATAATCTGGGCGGTCAGGTGAGTGGCGCCCTTGCACAAGCCGGGGTACTTGGCGATTTACTGGCCATTAAAGAGTGGGCGACGTATACCAATGCATTGAATTTTGTCGCAACGGCTGACGGTGAGCCTAGTGCACCGATAATTGCCAACATGCGTCGACATAAGGATGAAAAAATCATTCCCATCGACGGCTTCAGTGAATATCAGGCACATCTACAAAATCGCACAGAAAAGTACCTGCTCAACGCGTCTGCGATAGTGGTGGTAGATTTAGACTTGGGCTGTATTGCAGAACCGCGCGCATTGAATTTTGTCGCCAAGCAACGGGGCGTGCCTATTGTTGCGGTGGTCGGTGAGCACGCTTTGTCTCGTTATGAGGGTTTTGATTTTATTGTTGCTGCTACTGATGCAGGTTTGTTAGCAAAGGTTGCCAATCACGTGGCGAGTTTTTTAGCGGCTACGGGGCAAAATCAGTGAATTATCTTTCCTCCTATCTGGCCCTATATCTTTATCGTATTTTGCTCTGGTTGGCTTTGCCAATTGTCTATGTGCGCCTACTTTTGCGCACTCGTCGCGAACCGGCTTACGCCGCACGCAGAGGTGAGCGTTTTGGTCGGGTACCGGTTAGCATAAACCCCGGGGCAATTTGGTTTCATACGGTATCTGCTGGCGAGTCGATTGCGGCGGCGCCCTTGATCAGCAAAATGATCAATAGCTTGCCCGAGCAAAATTTCTTAGTCACCACCATGACCCCAACCGGTAGCGAGCAAGTGCTTCAGCGTTTGGGTGACAGCGTGGATCACTGTTATGCGCCTTACGATTTCACCTTTGCCGTGGGCAACTTTTTGCGCACAACCCAGCCGCGTATGTTGGTGCTCATGGAAACAGAAATTTGGCCGAACCTTATTATGCAGGCCAAGGCGCAGGACATTCCTGTGCTGCTCATCAATGCCCGCATGTCAGAGCGTTCGGCCAGGGGTTATCAGCGTATAAGTTGGTTGTCGCGTCCAGTCCTTGGGGCTATTTCCCATATTGCCTGTCAATCTGCGGAGCACATGCAGCGCTTTGTGGACCTTGGGGTGGATGCAGAGAAGGTTAGCGTTCTGGGCAGCGTTAAATACGATTTGCAGTTGCCGGAACGTCTACTCAAGCAAGCATCATTGCTAAAAGCCCAGCTCAATCTTCGAACTCGCCCCGTCTGGATAGCCGCTTCCACCCATTCCGGTGAAGAAGAACAGATTATCGAAGCACACCTATTATTAAGGTCGAAATTTCCAGAGTTATGTCTTTTGTTGGTGCCACGCCATCCACATAGAGCTAGTGACATAGGCGCTCTCATTAAGGGCCAAAATTTATCTTGGCGGGCCTCCAGTGAGGGGCCGACTGCAGGAGTTTATGACGTCATAGTGGGAGATGTGATGGGGCAGTTGTTGGCGTTGTACAGCTTGGCAGATGTGGCCTTTGTAGGCGGCTCATTAATAGAGCATGGTGGGCATAACCCAATTGAGCCTGGGCTATTAGGCTTACCCATTGTTGCAGGGCCGGCTGATTTCAACTTTGCCGAAGTGGTGTCGCAATTGAGTGACGCGGGTGCCTACAAGAAAGTTGTCAACGCAGATGAACTAGCAGAGGTGGTGGGTGATTTGCTTGCTGATGTAGCCAAACGAGAACAAATGGGATCTAAAGCGCTTGCTGTGATTAAGAGCTCTCGCGGCGCTACCCAGCGCACCTTAGCGCTACTGAGCAGTCAGATAGCGGATTAGCTTCCAATGCAGTTAGCGCAGACTCAGTGCAACCACACGTTCTACCAAGTCGCCATCGTCGACAAATTGATTCAGCTCTTCAAGATCTTCTTGGGTGAGCTTGCCAGTAGCTTGCTTGAGGCGCATCAAATTCAGCACGTAGTTGTAACGCGAGTCGGCATAATCAAATTGTGAGCTAAACAAACGCTGCTGGGCTTGCAGTACATCAACAATATTTCGCGTACCTACCTCATAACCTGTTTCGGTGGCCTCTAAGGCAGATTGAGATGAACGTATGGCTTTTAGCCTAGCTTCAACGCGCACTACATCTGTAGCAACAGACTTAAACAAATTGCGTGTGTTACGCGTGACGGTGCGCTTTTGGTTTAGCAATTGTTGTTGCGATTGGGTCACGCGAGCATTGGCTTCTCTGACCCTGGAACGCACTGCGCCACCTTGATAAAGGGGTACGGTGAGCTGTAGCGCATAAATAGTATTTTCTGTGGTGGTGTCTCCGGCGTTTGCGCCGAAGAAATTTTGCCCGCCGGTGACGTTTTCAGCGTAGGTAGCCGTGGCGTCTATTGTTGGCAAATGGTCAGAGCGTCTTGCTCTTACATCCGATCTGGCAGCAGCCAGCTGTGCTGAGGCTGCCTTTATTCCAAGATTGGATCGCAGGGCTGTACTTACCCAAGCTTCTTCATCTTTGGGGTTCGGATCTACAATCGGCAGCTTTTGCGAAAGTCGGGCTAATTTATCGTAAGAGCGGCCGGTCAAGGTGCTTAGCGTTTCAAAGCTAATGTCATGGTCGCTTTCCGCCTGAATACGCCTAACCACGGTGCTGTCATAAACCGCTTGAGATTCAAGTACATCGGTAATGGCCACTAAGCCCACTTCGAAGCGCTGCTGTACTTGCTCCAATTGTCTTTGTACTGCTGTAACTTCGGCGTCAGTCGTATCTAGGCGGTCTTTGGTGCGCAAAATATTTAGATAGGCCTCAATAACACGAACAATCAAATCTTGATTTTCCGCTTCCAACTGCATGCTCGCAGCTTTCACTGACGACTTAGCACCACCGATAGTGTACCAATCAGCCAAATTTAGGATGGGCTGGCGTAGCTGAGCATTCCAGCCGTTGTCGTTATATTCTTCACCAAGAGCAGGCCGTCCGCCGAGCAGGATGTCGCGGTTGATTTTACTGGTATTAACTTGGGCGCCAATGCTGGGTAGTAGTCTTGAGCGTGCCTGAGGGACCAACTCTTTGCTGGCGGCATATGAAGCATTCGCTGCACCCAGCACTGCGTCATTGTCTTTTGCAGTTTTGTAGACGTCGAGCATATTTTCGGCAGCAACCAACGGCGTGAATAGCATGCTGGCGGAGAAAAGTGCCGCGATCTTTGCATTGCGTGAGTTAGAGATTTTGTACTGCTTCATAAAACTTCCTGTTCTAGAAATTCGCCCAGTCTTAAAGGGTAGTGCTGCCTTAAAAATACAACCCTGTCTAAAAACAGACTAGGTAATTTGCCAGCGCACATTCGGTCGAGTATATCAGAACCTTCAGAGGGTTCTTTTTTGTCTCGGTTTTTAGACTTGAACTCGTAATTTGCGGATTATGCGCCGAATAACCGTTCAAGTAATGTGAATCTAGCGACTTTTGCACGTTGATTTAAGGGTACTAGCCGCAGCTTTAGGCAGTGGCTTGCAAGTTATACGAGCTGTAGGCCAAGTTCAGTTCATTTTTGCGATAGCCGAACTTTCTGCCACATGGTCTTCCTATCACAGAGTGCGCGCAATTCAGGGCGGTAACTTAACGTCTTTTACCCTCGACGTAGCATGATGAATGGTGCAAAGCCGGCAATTTATCCGACCAACTGTTCATTCAAAAATTGTGCAAATGAGCGCAGGCAAATGAGCGCAGATAGTGCCAGTAAACTGCCTTTGATCAGGCTTATCAATGCACTCAGAGGCCAGAGGCTAGCAGCACAAACGAAGTTATTTAATGTGAGTGGCACAAAGTTTAAGCATCCCGAGCTAATGGATACTTAGCAATTGCCCTACCCAAACTCGTGCTCAGCTAATGCTTTTTTTCTTGCTCATTTTGGGTTTGTTATCCGTTAGTCAAAGGGCCGGTGCTGAGTCTGATGCAGTTTCAGCGCAGGTGACGTCATCCACTCGGTTGGAGCACTACATCAAAATACCCTCATCTGGAACCCAATTACCGGCAAGCGCTGATTCGTGGTCTTGTGTGTTAGACAGCAATACCGAATTAATGCGGGAGGTAAATAGCGACGAAGGTGGTATTCACGGTAAACAAAATACCTACCGCTGGGATGTAGAGGCGTGGATTCAAATGAGTTAGGCCGCCATTTAGGCGGTAATAAGCTTGAGGAATTCGGTTGGGCTGGTGTTGGCGAGCGTCATGATGACTGGAATAAACTGGTGGATGCCAGTAATCAACAGCGGCTATGCGGGTACAGCGAATGGCACGTGCCAGATTTGTATGAGCTTACGAGTCTTGTGGATTGTAGTCATGGGCGTTGGGACATAGCAGGGGGTTGCGCCGGCGGCCTCAAAGGGTTGAATAAAGACTACAACTTCGTGCGCTTGGAGCGTAGAGAATCTTAGACTTTCTCTTATTGTAAGAGGCGTTTGCTAATTCTATGTATCAGTGACGAGGCACAGTAAATGGCGCCCTATCGAAATCATGTAGTTAGGCGCCATCGTGTTTTTTGCTTAGAGTTGCTCAACGATAGGCCGCTGCCTCTCAAGCATCTGGGGTTGTTAAGAAGATCTAACCTTGCGGCCCAAGGCTCTGTGATCGAAAGCATTTTCGCCGTCTTTAGTAAGTGTCAAAATAAAAGCGCTTAGTGCCAGTGACCCAAGGCAGTCAGGTGGGTATATTAGGCAATCGTAAGCATTAATCAGCTACCCAATAACTACCTAGGCTAGGTTGTGTCAGAAAAACGCCCCGAGACAGATGAAGATATTTTGAGCCGCTCCAAGGCTTTAACTCGTGGTTTCGCCAAGGGTGAAATATCCAGTATTCGCAAGCGAACCTACAAGGTAGATTTATCTGCCCATATGGCTGTGTGTGATATCAATTACCAACGTATGCTCAAATTGTTCCCAAAAATGCGCGAGCAAGACCAAACGAATATTGCTTTGACCCCCGGTGCGGATGGTACCTTTGTGGTCATTAAGGCTTTAGAGCGCAGTCCTTATACGACGCTTTTGCACATGAGTCAGCAGCCCGAATTGAATTGGGGCAGCAGCCCAAATATGCGCATTCGCATGTACCACGACACTTCCAGCGCCGAGGTGGTGGAATATCAGCATGAGAATCGCTTTCACGGGCATTATGAATATCCCAATCAGCGCATGCGCCATCCAGATGAAAAAGTGCAGCTGAATCGCTTTTTGGCAGAATACTTGAGCCTTTGTTTAGCCATAGGCGGAGTGGTTGAGCCGGTAAAACTGAATCTTGAGTAGGCTTGGCCTGTTGCGCAAAAGTCGCAAAAGCTCTGAAGGATACAAAGGCAGAATTGTGTTGGCAGTTGGGACAGGCGTTTAATGCAAAGAGTTTTGCACATCACTGATTGTCACCTTGTTGAGCCAGGCCAAACCTTATTGGGGGTAGATACCCAGGCGTCCTTAGAGGCTGTGTTGGCTCAGGCTAAAGCGCAACATGCTTGCGATGTGGTGGTGGCGTCTGGTGATCTTGTGCATGAAGGGTCTGCTGCAATTTATCAGCGTTTTTTAAGCACTGTGAGGCGCTTTTTTGATGTGCCTTTATTGTGCTTGCCAGGTAATCACGACGTGCTGGCAAACATGCACCAAGCAAAGTTGCCGATGCAGGCTTTGACTTTGGGGTCTTGGTTAATCGCGCCTTTGGACTCACATGTAGATAACGAACCGTCTGCCTATATCACGCCGGATGATTTACTCGACCTCACCCAAGCCATGGCTGCAAGTGACGCTCAGCACCTTTTATTGGCAACTCATCACCCATTGGTTGTGATTGGTGCGCCTTGGCTGGATAAAGATCGCATTTTGCGCGCGGAAGAATTAATGACTGCAATTGTCGCTAGCCCCGGTGCCAAGTTGCGTGGGACCATATTCGGGCATGCGCATCAAGAGATAGAAGTTACAAGTGAGCAGGGTCCTCTGTTAGGGTCGCCTTCGACATGTTTCCAATTTGCGCCAATGAGCGCCAAGTTTACTTTGGATGACAAGCCGCCGGGTTATCGCTGGCTGACTCTTGCCGCCGATGGTTGTATTACAACTAAGTTAGAGCGTTTAACCACGCACTCCTTCAAACCAACTATGAATTAGGTAAATGGCCGAAAAAACATATTCTGCGGAATCACTACAGGTCTTAACTGGATTGGAACCGGTGCGTCGTCGCCCGGGTATGTATACCGATACGACAAGGCCCAATCACTTAGTCCAAGAAGTGGTGGACAACAGTGTGGACGAAGCAATTGCTGGTCATGCCCAAGAAATTGAAGTCACCATTAATCAAGATGGCTCCATCGAGGTGCAGGACGACGGCCGAGGTATGCCCGTTGATATTCACCCAGAGCACAAGATCTCGGGTGTCGAACTCATTTTGACTCGCCTGCACGCCGGCGGAAAATTCGACAACGAAAACTATAGTTTTTCTGGTGGCCTCCACGGTGTGGGTGTCTCGGTAGTGAATGCTTTGTCTGATTGGCTTGAGGTGGAAGTGAAGCGCGATGGTAATTTATACCGTCAGCGTTATGTTCGTGGCGAGCCCGTGACCAAACTAGAAAAGGTCGACACCGTCGGTAAGCGCAATACAGGTACTCGAGTTAGATTTATTCCAGAAGCCGCGTATTTTGACACCACCACCCTAGCAATGACTCGATTGCGTCATTTGCTCCGCGCCAAAGCAGTACTTTGCCCCGGTCTGCGTATGAGTCTGTCTATTGAGGGCAAACCTGAAGACAACATCAGTTGGTATTATGAAGACGGCCTAAAACAGTACCTTGAACAAAGCATCGGTGACGCGGAGTGTGTCCCTGAAATGACCATTCAGCATACTGCTCAAGGCGTTCAAGAAACCACAGACTATGTACTCAAGTGGGTTGTTGATGGTTCTGCACAAATTGCTGAATCTTATGTGAACCTTATTCCTACCGCAGCTGGCGGTACTCACGTCAATGGGTTGCGTTCAGGTTTGGTCGACGCCCTAAAGGAGTTCTGTGAATTTCGAGATTTATTCCCACGGGGGGTAAAAATCACTGGTGATGACATCTGGGATCAGTGTAACTACGTGCTCAGCGTTAAGTTAGCCGACCCGCAGTTTGCTGGCCAAACTAAAGAGCGTTTATCGTCGCGACAGTCTGCGGTATTTGTTGCAGGTGTGGCTAAAGACGCTTTTAGTTTGTGGCTCAATGAGCATTCAGTTGAAGGCGAAAAAATTGCTGAAATGGCTATCAGCAACGCACAAAAACGACTTTACGCAGCAAAGAAAGTTGCCCGTAAACGTATCACTTCAGGACCTGCACTGCCGGGTAAATTAGCCGATTGTTCCGGTCAGGATACTGCTCGAGCAGAGCTATTTTTGGTCGAGGGTGATTCTGCGGGTGGTTCAGCTAAACAAGCCAGAGATAGAGAATTCCAGGCAGTAATGCCGTTGCGTGGGAAAATACTGAATACTTGGGAAGTGGATGCTAATCAGGTTTTAGCTTCTCAGGAAGTGCACGATATCGCTTTGGCTATTGGTGTAGATCCTGGCGTAGATGACCTCAGCAGATTGCGCTACAACAAGGTTTGTATTCTTGCAGATGCGGACTCCGATGGTCTGCATATCGCAACATTGCTTTGCGCCTTATTCGTAAAACATTTTCGACCTTTGGTTGATGCCGGTCACGTTTATGTCGCCATGCCGCCGCTGTATAGAATTGATGTCGCGAAAGAAGTTTACTACGCCCTAGATGAGGCGGAGAAGACCGCAATTTTGGAACGGTTGGCGGTAGAAAAGAAGCGTTCAACACCAAGTGTGCAACGGTTTAAGGGCTTGGGCGAAATGAATCCACCGCAGTTGCGTGAAACCACCATGTTCCCTGACACCCGGCGGTTGGTTCAATTAACCAATGAGTCCAGTGCGTCCACAGACAGCATGATGGATATGCTGCTGGCGAAAAAGCGTGCGCCAGATCGTCGTGCTTGGTTAGAAAAGAAAGGCAATGATGCAGTTATTGATTAACGGCTGACGCACTGAAGGAATTGATCTTAGTGTGGGCCAAAATTTGCGCGCCTGCATAAAAGCGCAAAGAATTAGATACACCTTATTACACCTGACGGATAGGTATTCGATATTATGGATGACGAAATCCAAGCACCAGAGACTGAACAACTAGCGCTTTCGGTATACACCGAGCGAGCGTATCTGGACTATTCCATGTACGTTATTAACGACCGCGCCCTGCCGCATATCGCTGACGGTCTGAAGCCAGTTCAGCGACGTATTATTTATGCAATGAGTGAGTTGGGTCTAAACAGCCAAGCCAAGCATGCTAAGTCTGCTAGAACAGTCGGGGATGTGCTGGGTAAGTTCCACCCACATGGCGACAGTGCCTGTTACGAGGCAATGGTGTTAATGGCGCAACCATTTTCTTTTCGTTATCCCATGGTTGACGGTCAGGGCAACTGGGGCGCGCCAGATGATCCCAAATCATTTGCTGCTATGCGTTATACCGAAGCGCGGCTGTCGCGCTATGCAGATTTGTTATTAAGCGAGGCGCGCCAAGGCACCGTAGATTACAACCCGAACTTCGATGGTACCGTTCAAGAACCGCGCCTGTTGCCGGCCCGAGCGCCGTTCGTGCTGCTGAATGGCAGTACTGGTATTGCTGTAGGTATGGCAACAGATATCCCTCCGCATAACCTTAACGAAGTGATCAGCGCCTGTGTGCATTTACTGGATAGTCCAAAGGCCACAGTCGTCGATCTGATGACCCATATTAAGGGGCCAGATTACCCGACCGATGCGCAAATCATTACGCCGCCTGAGGATATTCGGCAGATGTATGAAACCGGCAAGGGCAGCATAAGGGCCCGGGCCATTTTTCATCGTGAAGGACCAGATATTGTAATTACTGCGTTGCCGCACCAAGCATCACCGGCAAAGTTGCTAGAGGCAATTGCTCAACAGATGCATGCAAAGAAGTTGCCCATGCTAGTAGATCTGCGCGATGAGTCAGATCACGAGAATCCCACGCGCTTGATTTTGGTGCCTAAGTCTAACCGTATCGACTATGACCGCTTAATGAGTCATTTGTTTGCCACCACAGACCTAGAGCGCAGTTATCGAGTAAACCTAAACATTATTGGTTTGGATCAACGGCCTGCGGTTAAGAGTTTGGCGCAAATACTCAAAGAATGGTTGAGTTACCGTTTTGATGTGGTCACCCGAAGGTTGACCTTTCGCTTAGACAAAATTAATGATCGACTGCATATTCTAGATGGCTTACTTGTCGCTTATCTTAACTTGGATGAAGTGATTCGAATTATTCGCGAGGAAGATGAGCCTAAAGTCGAGTTGATGAATCAGTTCGCCCTTAGCGAAATTCAGGCGAATGCAATTCTCGATTTGCGCTTGCGCAACTTGGCCAAACTCGAAGAGATGAAACTTACTGGCGAAAAGAGTGAGTTAGAGATTGAAAAGGCTGGCTTAGAGAAAACTCTGGGTTCTAAGGTTCGCATGCAAACTTTGATCAAAAACGAGTTGCTGGCAGTGGCTAAAGATTATGGTGATCCACGCCGTTCGCCCATGGGTGAGGTTGAAGAGTCTCGTGCTTATAGCGAAGAAGACCTAATAACTAACGAACCCATTACGGTGGTTCTGTCAGACAAAGGTTGGATTCGTTCTGCAAAGGGCCATGACGTTGATCCGCGCGAATTAAATTACCGCACTGGAGACGAGTTTGCTCATGCCGTTAAAGGGCGAACCAGTGATGTACTGATATTCCTTGATTCTCACGGCCGCACTTACAATACCCCAGGGCACAGTTTGCCTTCTGCTCGTGGTCAGGGTGAGCCTTTATCCGGTCGTTTCAAGCCCAAAGAAGGTGCGCGCTTTATTGGTGTATTGATCGGTGCTGGGGAACAAAAAGCGCTGCTGGCGTCTAATGCCGGATTTGGTTTTGTCGGTCAGCTCGACGATATGGTGACGAAGAACAAGGCCGGCAAAGCCTGTTTGAGTGTGCCTGATACAGGGGTGGCGCTACCTCCTGTAATTCTTTCAGAAGAACTACTGGCTGCGGAAGTTTGCTACGTGGCCGCGGTGACAGATCAAGGTCGCTTGCTAGTATTCCCATTAGCGGAACTGCCGGAACTCGCGCGTGGCAAAGGTAATCGCCTGATCAATGTACCTACTGCTGCATTTAAGGCCGGCGAAGAAGAAATGGTCGGCGTGGTGGTATTGGGTGAAAGAGACGAACTATTAGTTCATGCCGGTCAAAGGCATTTGCGTATGAAGCCTAAGGACCTAGAAAGTTATATTGGTGAACGTGCGCGCCGTGGTCGTAAACTGCCCCGTGGGTTTCAAAAGGTAGATCGCCTAACCGTAGATTAGCGGCGCTTAAATCGAGTGCTTCTTTAAGTAGGTGTGGTTCGAGGCTAGCGTTGCAACATCGGGAGAAATTTCTAACGGCTACAGACTGCGAGGCTGTTTGCGGTTGCTTTAGTTTTTCTAAGTTAGAGCGCTGAAGCTAGCCGACCTAGCGGTTAGCTAAAACCCAAAATCAATGTTGCCTGATCCCTAATCAGCGTAGCTTCTTGCTCTGGCAAGTCGGTGATGTTGAATATACTGCTGGCTGGTGCCAAGTCTTCTAGAATGGGGTGGCTAAAGGGTTGAACCCATGCTTTTTCCATATCACTTAAACTGTCGAAAACCAATTGATCAACGAGTAGCGTATTGGCTTTAGCCAGTGATGCGAGCGTTAGGTTTTTATCTATGTCGTCAACATTGCTGAGTTGCTGCAAATCCATTTTTGTTGCTTCAGCCGGATTGATAGCGCTCTGGCTCTCGGACAAGAAACAACGAAACTCACCCTCAGTTTCATATTCGGACAATAATCTTTGGATAAGGAAGGCTGCATACAGTGCTTTCAGCCCCCCCAATCCTTCCTTAGTCAAAACAAGCGCAACGCCTTTTTCATCTAATGCCAAAGCAATGCCGGGATAAAGGGCGCATACCTCTTGAGACATCGCCATAGCGTCCTGAATTGATGCCATTTGTGCATCTCGAGAAAGGGCGTATTGATTATTCAGGGTCAGCGCGATGACATAGACAGCTTGGGCGTCCGAGGTTTCTTTGCGTACAGATACGATGGGCAATGATCGGTTACCTCGCGCACTGAGTTGCAAGGCAACCATGGCTAAAATAGGCGTCAGCATAACAACGGCTAAAGTCAGTAGGCCACGCAACCACGGCACTTGTCGTGCAAATGCTTCAGGGTCAAGAATGATGCTCACGTAACCTGCAATTGTGTCGTCAAGTATGGCAGTTGCGCTGTAACGGTAGGTGAGGTTTTGTTGGCCACTGGTGGCTACTATCTCGTTGTCAGCATCGTAAAAGGTGATGCCTGCAATTTCCGCATCGGCCGTGACGTGATTAGCCGTCAGAGCGAGATTAATGCGTTCGTCATCGAATAGGTCGCCGGCGGTAGTTTGCGCTAAAGTGCTGACAATACTATTGCCATAGCGGTCCATTTCGAATTTCGTTGAACCGGTATCAAACCACAGCAAAAACAGGCCAGAACTACAAAGTACTGTGGCGACCAGTGCTGCAGGAAATGTTGCCTTATTCGGCCTAAAGCGTCTCCACCAAGTCATCAACAATACTTCAGTATGAAAGATGCACTAATTTAGCACACAACACTTATATCTGGGCCGTAGGAAAAGCTAAACTGTAGACATCAATTTAACAAACTTGGGCGGTTTATTTTGGCTGACGAAATTATTCTCATCAGTATCTCGGGCCGAGACAAGCCTGGTTTGATGGCAGCACTGATGGAACTCATAGTAGATGCAGGTGCCAATGTGTTGGATATGGGCCAGGCGGTTATTCATGATGAACTTGCATTGGGAATTTTAGTTCAGGTGCCGGAACTAGGCACGTTAACGGATGATATTACCGCGCAGTGCCATAAGGTTGGCTCTGCCCTGCGCATCACTCTGGTGGAAAATGATAATTACGAGCTATTGTCCCAGGGGTTCAGTCAAAGTCCGTTGATTCTCACAGTGTTGTCTCAAGGCCGAGGCGGCGAACCGCTGAAAGCCGTGAGTAATTTGACCCGCCGCCATGATCTGAATATAGACACTGTTCGCCGCCTGACCAAGCCTCAACCTAAGGCAGAAGCCGAAATCACGCCGCGTTTGTGCTTAGAAATGCGTCTGAGTGGCAACCTGCAAAATAGTGAAGCTTTTCAAGCAGATCTGCTGCGTATTGCTGATGACATTGGATTCGATTTCAGCGTTCAACGCGACACAGTATTTAGGCGTAATCGACGCCTTGTGGCATTTGATATGGATTCCACGTTAATCACTGAAGAGGTTATGGATGAGTTGGCTAAACGTCATGGCGTGGGTGATCAGGTTATCGCCATTACTGAAGACGCCATGGCCGGCCGTATTGATTTCAAAGAAAGTTTTCGGCGTCGTGCAATGTTGCTTAAAGGCATGCCGGACAGTGTGCTGCATGAAGTGGCAGAAGCCGTAGTGCTGAATAATGGTGCAGACAAATTGATTCGCGCGCTGAAGCACTTCGGCTATCGGGTAGCCTTACTTTCTGGCGGGTTCCAGTACGTGGGGGAATATCTGAGTAACCGTCTGGGCATCGACTATGTCTATGCTAATGAGCTGTCGGTAGTAGATGGCAAGATGACCGGTGAGGTCGTTGGCGACATTGTGGATGCGGAAGGTAAAGCGACGCTGTTGAAGGATATTGCCGTAAGAGAAGGCATTATGCTTGAGCAAACTATTGCTGTGGGTGATGGTGCCAACGACCTGCCCATGCTTAGCCAGGCGGGTTTGGGTGTGGCCTACCATGCTAAATCCGTTGTTAAAGAAAGTGCCCAACATGCGATTTCTAACTTTGGCTTGGACGCCATTCTTTACTTAATAGGTTTTAGCGATTTAGATATTGAGCAAGCGCTGGGTACTTCAGGGCAAAAAGATTCGCACTCCGCCTAGTCCACTGCTGATCGGGTGCTAGGCGCAACTTTGCCAACACGCCTAACATTCGGTTACACGCTGGCTTGAAAATTCAACGCCTGTTTTGGTTCGAAATTTACAGGGCTTTTGGCAATGCCACCTGGCAGTTCCCGGACCAACCGAGGTAGTAGATAGCCAGGCAACTGCTCGCGCATGGCCTCATAAATTGGCTGCGCCTCAAGGTCATCTAAATAAAAATGAGCGGTGCCCATTACTTTGTCTGGCATATGCAAGTAGTAGGGCAGCACGCCCTGATCAAATAGCAGTTCCGATAATGTAGTCAGAGTATGCGCATCGTCGTTTATACCCTTAAGCAATACCGATTGGTTGAGTAAAGTGACGCCAGCGCCGCGTAAGCAACCCAGCGCTCGAGCAGTGGTTTCATTCAACTCATTCGGGTGGTTGCTGTGAATGACTAGGGTGATTTTGCAGCGCGCATTTTCCAGCAGCGAGACAAGATCAGCAGTCACTCTCTCGGGTAATACGATGGGTAATCTGCTGTGAATTCGGATGCGTTTAACGTGGTCCAAAGCATCTATATCTCGGACCAATTGGGTCATGCCGGCATCATTCATTAACAGTGGGTCGCCGCCGGATAAAATTACTTCGCGAATGCTGGTATCTTTGGCAATTGCTTGTAGCGCCAAGTGTTGGTCCTTGGGCTTGTGATCCGTATAAGGGAAATGTCGGCGAAAGCAATAGCGGCAATTAATCGCGCAAGCCGGTGTGGTGATCATGAGCACCCTACCTTGATACTTATGCAGTAATCCCGGCGTTTGCCCATAGCCTAATTCCGCGTCGTCTTCTTGCAGAGGGTCCACTACAAATCCCGGCGTTTGTTCATTTTCCGATTGCAGCGAAAGCACTTGGCGAAGCAGTGGATCTTGGATATTGCCTCGTTCTATACGCTGGGCGTAGCCACGCGGCACCAAAAGCGCAAAATCTGGCTGCAAATCTATGCCATTTACAGCTGTATCGGCGATGTTCAGATACTCAAGCAGCGCTATTGGCTGACGAAATGCATGTTTAAGCTCTGATTGCCAATCGTTAGGATGCCATGGGTTGTGTTTCGGGGTTATCATATGCGCTGCTTAAATTATCCAATGCGAGAAAAATGGCCAACTATTCTACCAATGAATTCCGTTCAGGAATCAAAGTAATGCTCGAGGGCGACCCCTGTAATATTCTTGAGAATGAATTTGTGAAGCCCGGTAAGGGCCAAGCGTTTAATCGCGTCAAATTTCGGAATCTGAAAAATGGTCGAGTTTGGGAGCGCACG
>CAJJAQ010000216.1 GCA_905182095.1 uncultured Pseudomonadales bacterium
ATTTTGCTCAAAAGCTTTTTCCTCAAAAGCCTTTTGCGTCAAACCTTCGCTACGCTAAATTCGCCACTCGCCACTCGCCACTCGCCACTCGCCACTCGCCATTAGCCATTCGTCTTGCAGCGCCCTAAGCCGCCAAGCTAAGCAGCATTGCGCAGCTTGGCGCCTTGTTAAGCAACCATTCCTACAGTCTTTGTTGACCACTTGTTGACCACTTGTTGATCACATGTTGACCCTAATTCCAGGTCTCGACAGCATTGTAAAAGTGTTTTTTGTTAGGCTCTGCTGCCACCTCTTTGGGTTGGTAAATGATTTGTTGAAAGAGCGGCTTGGCTGTGTAGATTTTGCCCAGCAAGCTGTCAGTTGTTGCACTCTGCGCCACTACTTTAAAAATTTCGGCTATTGAGTGTTTGTTTAGCGCAAATTCTTGCTCTGCAGGATTTTTTCAGGGGCTTTCAGAAAGGAATGTTTCGGGGTTTGTAACTATTTGTTTTAAAACAATATTTTTTACACCCCTTAGCATTTTTTGTGCGCCGGTTTAGTGCCTTCAAGAGTATTTTTTACAAGCTTTGAAATTATCTTGACAGGCCGAAAAAAAGGTAGATTATGCGCGAACTTTTTTCGGCTGCTGAGCACTAAGTGGAGGTTCCATGGGGCGCTTTTAAGTCGATGAAATACCCAAGGAATATAGATTTATAAATGAACTCAGAATTGGTTTGAGGTCCTCAACTAGGTGAAAGGTAATGGCACATAATCCCGCAGATCCAGTGAATGACGATGTAACGTATATCGCAACAGATATTGCAACAGATATTGCAACAGAGTTACATCAGCCGGTTGGCCCTACGAGTAGAGCGGGGCGGTTAGCTATGGAATTAGCCACTGAGAAAAGACGCCTCATGGATGAGCTCAAAGAAGTGCAGGCGGAAAATGACGACCTGAAATCGACCACCCCCACAGGCACGCTGGATTGGTATGTAAAGTGGGTGGCGACTCTCCTTTCTGTCAGCGGGATCTTCTTGATGTCTGCGGGTTTTGTTGTGCAGGGGCAAATTGCTTATATATTAAGTGCTGCTGGTTGGATATTTGTTGGCATGCAGTGGAGTGACAGAGCGATCATGATCGGTAGTTCCATTAGTGCTACCGCTGTAATGATGAATTTCGTTAACTCATTCCAATAATCGGCGTGAAGAATACTCTCGGTGAAACGCGGCGGGAGGCAGTGCTGCGGCCAATTCTAGGCCGCTAGCCTAATCTAGATAGCGAGAAAGTTGTTAGCGTGCTCAGAGCTGTTCTATAGGGCGTGTCAGGTAACCGCGCTATGCACTCTAGGGCTAAATTGGTTTCCTTCACGGCGGCGGCATAGGTGTAGTCCAGAGCGCCGCATTTTTTCACAACGGCTAGAACGTCATGCATCTGTTCTACAGATTTATTCTGTAGTGCATTTTTGATAAGTTTTTGATCCGCTTCAGAGGTGACTTTCAAAGCTTGAATAAGCGGCAGAGTTAGTTTGCCCTCAGCTAGATCATCACCGGCATTTTTCCCCATGGTTTCAGTGTCGCCAGCGTAATCGAGCCAATCGTCTACCAGTTGATATGCCAAGCCAAAGTGCAGGCCGAACTTGCGTAGCATTTCAATCTGTTCGCTGTCTGCGGAAGTATCGGTCGCGAAAGCTAATAGAGCGCCAGTATGCGTTGCGGCTTCGAACAGTAGTGCGGTCTTACAGCGAATAACTTCCCGATAATTTTCTTCTGAGAGTTCGGTATTGCCCACGTTGGCCAATTGCATGACCTCACCCTCTGCAATGGTATTGGTAGCACTGGAAAGCACTGCCATGATGTCAATTCTGGCAAGTTCCACCATCAGCTGAAATGCACGGCTATAGAGGAAGTCGCCTACGAGTACGCTTGGGGCATTACCCCACTTTTCGTTTGCTGTTGTTTTACCGCGACGTAGTCCAGACCTATCAACGACATCGTCATGGAGGAGTGTGGCCGTATGTAAAAACTCTATGATCGCGGCTAACGCAACGTTCTGTTGGCCTTTGTACCCCAGCGCTTGGCTACTCAATAGCACCATCACTGGTCGAAGTCTTTTGCCACCGCTTTCAACGATGTATTTGCTGATTTCTTCTACCATTGCTACATCAGACGATAATTTTCGCGGAATGAGGTGATTCACCGCAGCGAATTCTTCCGCCACCAGTTGGTAAACTTGGGCTAGTGGGTTGGAGTCGGAACTCTCTTCTTTTGTTATACGAGCTGTAGAGATTTCCATTACTAATCGCCGCTGGTTGTAGTTGACGCGCTAGGCAATCCTAACCCGTTTTCTATTGTTGTCGCCGTGCAATTGAAATTCGACTCGACAAAGGGAGTTGAAGTTCCAAGGGGCACAACTTGTTTGTTGCTACTAAAAGTCATGAATTTGAGAGTCGCAATTGCATAGCGCTGGATACTAACTAAATTTACGCAGGGGTAACATAGCACCTTGCCGTAAAGACCGGCTAAAAAGTGCTTATAACCGTCGCAAAAGGGTAAGATCTCGCTCTGCTGATTGCTTATACGTAGCGGCAATGATTTAAATGCAACATTCTCGTCATGGGCTGCCCACAAGCGTTGTAATCCTTGGGGTTTGCTTATAGAATGGCGCGCCTTTTCCGAGAGGGAGGGCCTATTTTGTCGCACCTTTTTCGGTGTTAGAACAAGAATTTTTAGCAACACTTAAGACGGCTAGACGACGAAACGGTTGTCAGCTGATCGCCAGGAGTAGATATATGTTTGCGGTTTTTCAGAGCGGCGGTAAGCAACACCGCGTCGCAGAGGGTGACGTTGTGAGGCTGGAAATGCTAAGCGCAGAGCCTGGCGAAGAAATAGTTTTTGACAAGGTTTTATTGGTTTCCAATGGCGAAGACGTCAACGTAGGTACGCCTTATGTTGAATCTGGCCGGGTTACTGGTGAAGTTATGCGTACTGATCGCGGTAAGAAAATCCGCATTATCAAGTTTAAGCGACGCAAAGATTTTTTGAAAAAACAAGGTCACCGTCAATGGTTTACCGAAGTTAAAATCACCGGAATCAGCAGCTAACAGCTGTTCATTGGATTAAAGAGAAGCATCGATGGCACATAAAAAAGCAGGCGGCAGTACTAGAAACGGTCGCGAT